>CAZJJQ010000530.1:0-3344 GCA_964546345.1 uncultured Planctomycetales bacterium | reverse complement strand
GCGGGCCGTGCAGACGCCGCAGGCCGCACGCGCGGCCTTGCTCCGGCGGGCGTTCTCGGCCGCCGCCGCGGAGGGTCGCGCGGCCACGGACGAGGTCGGGCTCCTCCTCGCGGCGGGCGTCCCCGTGACGCCGGTGCCCGGGGAGGTGGACAACGTGAAGCTGACGACGGCGGCCGACCTCGCCCGGCTGGAGGCGACGCTCCGCCGGCTCCAGGGCTGAACGCGGCCTATCCCTCCGGGGCGTCGGCCTTGGGGTGCGCGTGCCGGTGGAGACGCGCCAGACGCTCCGCGACGCGGGCGTAGAGGCTTCCCGCGCGGAAGCGGTCGGACGGCTCCTGCGTCCCGGTGGAGCGACCGGTCGTCCCGGCGGGGACGCCCGTCAGCAGCTCGAGCCCCTGCTCGACCCGCTCGATGGCCCGCACCGAGAAGAGGCCCTTCGCGCACGCCTCGACCACGTCCGGGCGCAGCATCAGGTCGTCCACGTTGCTCCGGGGGATGACGACGCCCTGCGTCCCCGAGAGGCCCCGCTCGGCGCACAGGTCGAAGAACCCCTCGATCTTGTCGTTCACGCCGCCGACGGCCTGGACGTTGCCGTGCTGGTCCATGCTGCCGGTGACCGCGAGGTCCTGCCGCAACGGCGCCCGCGCGAGCGCCGACACGATGGCGAACGCCTCCGCGCACGTCGCGCTGTCGCCGTCCACGCCGCCGTAGGACTGCTCGAACACGAGGCTCGCGGTGAAGCCGAGGGGGCGGTCGGCGCCGAACGTCTCCCGCAGCCAGCCCCCGAGGATCAGCACGCCCTTGTCGTGGCTCGAGCCCGAGAGCTCGGCCAGCCGCTCGACGTTGACCACCCCCGCGAGGCCCGCCCCCACCGCCGCGGTGATGCGCGCCACCTTGCCGAACCGATGGTCGCCGAAGTCGTAGACGGCCAGCCCGTTGACCTGGCCGACGGCGCTCCCCGTGGTCGCCACGAGGATGCGGCCGTCGCGGATCGCCTGCCGCACGTGGCGCTCGGGCCCCGAGACGCGCCGCGCCGCGGCGTGACGGGCCTCGCGCACGTCCACCGCCCCGATGCGCGCGGCCCCGCGCCGACGGGCCGCGAAGTCGGCCTCCCGCACGAGGTCGGAGATGCGGCCGAACCGGACGGAGAGCCGTCCACGGCGTCCGGCCTCGCGCACCCCCTCCTCGGCGACCTCCGCCAGGCCCCCGCGATCGAGGTGGAGCCGCCCCTCCTCGTCGCACATCTTCCGGAAGAACGACGCGTAGCGGTGGAGCGCGTCGTCGTCGAGCGCGGTGTCGCTCTCGAACGCCGCCTTCACCTTGAAGATCTCGGCGAAGTCGGGGTCCGTCTCGCGCAGGGCGTGCCAGGTCTCCTCGTCGCCGAGGAGGAGCACCTTCACGTTCACCGGGATGGGGTCGGGATGCAGCACGACCGGCGAGCTCGAAAGCTGCGACTCGGGCGGTCGGATCTCGAGCCGCCCGTACTTGAGCACCCGCTTGAGCTCCTCCCAGACCCCTTCCTCCCCCAGCACGTCCCGGGCCTGGAGGATCAGGTAGCCGCCGTCGGCCCGCAGGAGGCTGCCCGGGTGGATGAGGAGGAAGTCCGTGCGCGGGTTCCCCTTCGCGTCCACGTCGCGCTCGACCTGCCCGAACAGGTTGGTCCACGTCGGCTGCGCCTCGACGATCGTGGGGCACCCCTTCCCCTCGCGCGCGTCGAGCAGGAGGTTCACGCGGAACTCCCGCAGCACCTCCTCCGCCGCCAGGCGATAGGCGTCGGGGCGCCCGCCGGACTCCTCCGCCGCCTCGAGCAGCGCCCGACCGTACGCCGCGAACCGGTCGATGAAGTGCCGCGCGGCCTCCTCGAGCTGGTGCACCACGGGCGCCTGGGGGAACCGCGTGCGCACGTCCACCGCGATCTCGTCGAGGAGCCGCCGCGCGACGCCCCGCTCGAGCTCCTCGAGGGCCCGCTGCCGGTCGAGCGCCTGCAGGCGCAGGCGCCGCAGGGCGGTCGCCAGCTCGCCGCGCAGGGCCTGCCAGGCCGCGCGGATCCCGGCCTCCTGCTCGGCCGGCACCTTCCCGGCGGCGATGGCCTGATCGAGGTCTCCCATGGAGACGCCCTGTCCCTCGACGACGTAGAAGACCTCGGGCTCCGTGCCCGCCCCCGCCTGGATGGAGCCCGGCGCGAAGCCCCGGGCCTCGCAGCTCCGCTCGAACGCGTCGAGCACCTTGCGCTCCTCGTCCTTCGCCCGGGAGACGATCTCCTCCCGGCGCTGCGCGTACCCTTCGTCCTCGGTGAGCCGCCGGATGCCCTCGGCCATCTGCTCGATGGCGTGGTCCATGAACTTGACGAACGCGGGCCCCTGCCCCCGGGGCAGGACCAGGAGGCGCGGACGCTCGGGATGGCGGAAGTCGTTCACGTACACCCGGTCCTCGGGCGGACGGCACTGGGGGGGCATCGACTCGAGCATCCCCGTCACGATGCTGCTCTTGCCCACGCCCGGCAGCCCCGCCACGAAGACGTTGTAGCCCGGGGCGTACAGCCCCACCCCGAGCTCGAGGGCCGCGAGCGCGTCCGCCTGGCCGATGGTCTCGACGAGCGGCGGCGCCTCCGCCGACCCCGACACGCGGAACCGGGAGGGTGCACAGCGCCAGCGGAGGCTCTTGGCGGGCAGCGGACGCTGGAAGGAGGCGGACGCCATGGGGACTCCGGAACGGGCACGCGGGACCGCCCCGGGTAGGATGCGCCCGGTGACCCCCGATGGGAAGATCCTCCGCGTGATCGGGATCGACCCCGGCACCCACGTGTGCGGGTGGGGCGTGGTGGCCCGGGAGGGCGCGCGGCTCGTGCCCCTGGGGCACGGCGTCGTGCGTGCGCCCGAGCGGGCCCCCATCGAGCGCCGCCTGGCCGTGGTCGCGGCGGGCCTCCGCGAGATCGTGGCGCGCCTGCGGCCCACGGACGCCGCGATCGAGGAGGTGTTCTACGGGCGCGACGTGCGCGCGGCCGTGCGCATCGGCGAGGGCCGGGGCGCGGCGCTGGTGGTGCTCGCCGAGGCGGGCGTGCCCGTGACCGGGTACGCGAACAACGTGGTGAAGCGGGCCGTCACGGGCGCGGGGCGGGCGGGGAAGGAGGGCGTGCACCGCATGGTGAAGGCCATCCTCGGCCTCGCCTCGATCGAGGGCCCCCTCGACGCGTCCGACGCGCTGGCGCTCGCGGTGTGCCATGCGAACGCCTGCCGACCGGGGAACGCGGTCGGCGGCGGCCTCGCGCAGAGCGTCGTCGCGGCCATCGAACGGCAACGCGCGACCGACCGCGCACGCGCACGGGGCCCCCGCGGCTCGGGACG
>CAZJJQ010000529.1:0-3345 GCA_964546345.1 uncultured Planctomycetales bacterium | reverse complement strand
GGCCGAGCGCAGCGCCTCGTTGGTGTAGCGCACGCGGTGGTGCGCCTCGTACTTGTCGCGCAGGCCGAGCAGGATCTCGTAGGCCTCCTCCTTCGTCGGAGGATCGACCATCACCGTCTGGAAGCGGCGCTCGAGCGCGCCGTCCTTCTCGATGTACTTCCTGTACTCGTCGAGCGTGGTCGCGCCGATGCACTGCACTTCGCCGCGGGAGAGCGCGGGCTTGAGCACGTTGCTCGCGTCGATCGCGCCCTCGGCGCCGCCCGCCCCGACGAGCGTGTGGAGCTCGTCGATGAAGAGGATCACGTTCTTGCTGCGGCGCACCTCGGTCATGACCGCCTTGATGCGCTCCTCGAACTGGCCGCGGTACTTCGTGCCCGCCACCATCATGGCGAGGTCGAGGACGACGATGCGGCGGTTGCGGAGGAGGTCGGGGATCTCGCCGGCGATCACGCGCTGGGCGAGGCCCTCGACGATGGCGGTCTTGCCGACGCCCGCCTCGCCGAGCAGGACGGGGTTGTTCTTCGTGCGGCGGGACAGGATCTGGATCACGCGCTCGATCTCGTCGGCGCGCCCGATCACGGGGTCGAGCTTGTTGTCGCGGGCGAGCTCGGTCAGGTCGCGCCCGAAGGCGTCGAGCGCGGGCGTCTTCGACTTGCCGCCGGCCGTCTGGCCGGCCGCGCGGCCCGGCGTCGCGCCGCCGCCGCCCGCGGCGCCCTCCTCGCTCGACTCCTCGCCGGGGGTGCCGCTCGCGGAGCTGCCGCCGTTCTCCGTGGGCTCGGCGCCCAGGAGCTCGAGGACCTCCTCGCGGACGTCCTCCACCTTCACCTTGAGGTTCTTGAGGACCTGGGCGGCGATGCCCTCGCTCTCCCGGATGAGCCCGAGCAGGAGGTGCTCGGTGCCGATGTAGGTGTGTCCGAGGTTGCTGGCCTCCTCGAGGGACAGCTCGAGCACCTTCTTCGCCCGGGGGGTGAAGGGCAGCTGGCCCATGGTCACCATGGTCGTGCCGGTCGAGACGAGCTTCTCGACCTCCTGGCGGATCTTCTTCAGGTCGATGTCGAGGTTCTTGAGCACGCTCGCCGCGACCCCGGAGCCCTCCTGCACGAGCCCGAGCAGGATGTGCTCGGTCCCGATGTAGTCGTGGCTGAAGCGCTGCGCCTCCTGGCGGGCGAGGCCCATCACCTTGCGGGCGCGGTCGGTGAAGCGGTCGAACATGGCGGCGGCTCCGGACGGGGTACGGGGGTCACGGAGGGGGGAACCCCTCCGAAGCCTCGGCGCGGGGGCACGGCGACCCCGTCGTGGCGGAGTATAGCCGTGGCCCGCGGGCGGCCTCGGACGGGCCGGAGCGACGTGGGCGGGGCGGGCGGCCGTGCCGATCCGGCACGGGGGGCCCGGTCGCACGCGTCGCGCGGACCGTCAGGCCTCTAGAAGCATAGGGCGTGCCGGTCGGCCGCCGCGATCGGCCTCGCTTCGTTCGCGCGGAGTTCGGCCCACCCGTCGCATCCGTGCGACGTCCACCCGGGCGGAGGTGCGCCGCCGCGCGCGGGCGCGTCCGTGCCGCGGCTCCCGCGCCCCGGCCGCCAACCATCGTGGTCGCCCGTTATCCCGCGAGTCTCTCTCGGAGGAGCGTGGCGCGGGCGGCGTCGCGCTCCTCTTCGGAGAGCGCACGGCCCGACAGCTTCTGGACGTGGGCGGGCTGCACCAGGACGAAGGACTCGTTCACGGTGGCGAGGTCGGGCGAGGACAGCAGCTCGAGCACGACCCCCAGCCTCACGGCGGACAGCAGCTCCATCGCCTCGTCGCTTCCGATCGTGCGCGCCGCCCGCAGGACCGCCAGGGCTCGGTGCACCTTGTCCTCGAGGCGGACGCGGCGGTCCTTCGCGAGGTACTGCCGGACCTCGCGCTCGTACTGGAGGATGGTGGGCAGCATCCGCGCGAGATTCTCGAGGATGTCCGGCTCGGCCGTGCCCAGGGTGACCTGGTTGCTGATCTGATAGAAGTCGCCCATGGCCTTCGTGCCCTCGCCGTAGAAGCCCCGGACCGCGAGGCCCGTGCGCGAGGCGGCCTGGAACACCTTCTCCATGTGGCGGGCGTAGACGAGCGCGGGCAGGTGGAGCATCACGCTCGCCCGCAGGCCCGTGCCGACGTTGGTCGGGCACGCCGTCAGGTAGCCGTACTGGGGCGACACCGCGTACGGCATCCTCTCCTCGATGGCCCGGTCGAGGGCGACCGCGTCGTCGAAGGCCGGCTCGAGCGCGAGGCCCGAGCGTAGCGCCTGGAGGCGGAGGTGGTCCTCCTCGTTCACCATGACGCTCACGCGCTCGTCGGCGCCGAACACGACGCCGCGGGGACCCTTGCCCTTGTCGAGCTCGGCCGAGATGAGGTGCCGTTCGTGGAGGAGGCGGCTCTCGACCGCCGACGACCCCGACACCTCGACGAACCACCGCCGGGTGCCGACGGGCAGCAGTCCGGAAGCCGCCTTCATGCGGGCGAGGATCTCCGCCTTCTGGTCGTCGGTCGCGCGCGTCGCGAAGGGGAAGCCCGCCACGTTGCGCGCCAGCCGGATCCGCGACGACATGACGACGTCGGGCTCCGGCCCCGTGCCCCGCAGCCACTCGCCCGCGCGCGTCGCGAAGTCAGACAGGTCCACGGAGGGCCTCCTCGGCGACCCGGATCTCGTCGCGCAGCCGCGCGGCCTCCTCGTACGACTCCTCCTTCACGGCGCGAGCGAGGTCGCGACGGAGGCGCAGCAGGCGGTCCTCCCGGCTGGTGTCCGGGCCCGCGCCGCGCGGCATCCGGCCCACGTGCTGCCGCGACCCGTGGATCTTCTCGAGCAGCGGGCCCAGCTCCTTCGCGAAGACCTCGTAGTCCTTCGGGCAGCCGAGCCGCCCCTTCGCCCGGAACTCCTCGAACGAGATGCCGCACTCCGGGCACCGCGTGACGCTGCCGGGCTCGGTGGCGCGCCCCTCGACGAGGCTCTGGAGCAGCGCCGGGATGGGGTTGCCGTGGGAGAGGCCCTGCTGGTTCGCGCACTCCTCGCACAGGTCGAGGACGGCCTTCTTGCCGTCCTTGATCTCGGTGATGTGGATCGTGGCGGGGCGGGTCTCGCAGACGCGGCAGATCATCGGGGCTCCTCCCCGCATGCTAGCCGCCGCCCGGGCCGACGCACGGTTCCCTCGGTCGTCGTGCGCAAGGGCCCCGGGAGGGAGGGGGCGCGGGGGAGGGAGGCCGCACGGAGGCCCGGGGCGCCGCGGTCCGGCGTCGTGGCACGGGCGCGGGGCGTGGCGCCCCCGGGCGCAAAGCAGGCGGCGCCCGCGCGTCGCGCCCGGCTCATCGCCCCGGGATCGT
>CAZJJQ010000528.1:0-3348 GCA_964546345.1 uncultured Planctomycetales bacterium | reverse complement strand
GTGACGCAACCGAAGTGGAGGGAACGACCTGCGGCGGCGAGGAGATCGTATCTGGACCCCGAACCCTCGACGAGCCGCCGCGCGGCACGAGCCCCGAAAGCGAGCCCGTACGTCCCGATGGCGATTTCTTCACAATCCTTGAGCGTGCGCTGCGGTCCCGTCCCGCGCCGGTGACGGGAGCCGGAGCGCCGAACGAGCGCGGGCACGGCGCTCTGCAGGTCCTCGGTTCTGGCTTCGAGGCGGTCGCACCCCCCGGGTGAGGCCCTCTCGGGGTCCCGGCGCCCGTCCCCGCATCCGTCCCCGCGCCCGCCCACCTCCCCCGGCCCCTCCCGCTCTCCGGATCCCTGCCCCCCAAGCCATGGACTCGACCTCCCGACCCGGCCGCGTCGAACGTGACGTCGTGCTCCGGATCGCCCAGGGCCTCCACGCGCGCCCGGCCGCCAAGCTGGTCGAGACGGCGAAGCGCTTCACCGCCGACGTGGCGGTGACGAACGGAGACGTGACCGGGTCGGCGAAGGACCTGCTCGACATGCTCTACCTCGCCGCGACCGTGGGGTCGGTGCTGCGGCTGCGGGCCGAGGGCCCCGACGCGCACGCGGCGGTGGACGCACTCGAGCAGGTGCTCGCACGCCTGGCCGAGGAGCGCTGAACGTGCCTCCGCGTCGTCTCCAGGGGATCGCGGTCTCGGGCGGGAGCCGCATCGGGAGGGCCGTCCACCACGAAGCGGTCCCGTTCTCCGTCGATCGTCGCACGTGCCAGCCCGAGGAGGTCCCCTCGGAGCTGCTGCGGCTCGAGCGGGCCTCGCTCGAGGCCCTTGCGGGGCTCGAGGAGTCCCAGCGTGCCCTCTCCATCGATCCCCAGGTCGGGTCCATCTTCGAGGTCCACCGGATCCTGCTCCAGGCCGTGCGCGGCGAGCTCGACGAGGCGGTCCGCCGGGGCGCGAGCGCCGAGCACGCCGTGGCGTCGGTCCTCCGCCGGTACGCGAACCGGCTGGCCGAGCTCTCCGACCCTCTGTTCGCCGAACGCCGACAGGACGTGATCGACGTCGAACGTCGCCTCCTGCGCGCCCTGGCGGGCCGTCCCGCCCCGACGGCCGTGCCGGCGGGCGCGGCCGGAGGCCGCGAGGTCGTCGTCGTCGCCGAGGACATGACCCCGTCCGAGGCGGCGGCCCTGGCGGGGGGACCCGTGGCAGGCCTCCTCCTCGAGCACGGGGGGCCGACGAGCCATACCGCCATCATCGCGAAGGCGCTGGGCTTTCCATGCGTCGTCGGCGTGCCCGGCCTCGTCTCCGCCATCGCCCCGGGCGCCGAGGTGTGGCTCGACGGCTCCACGGGCGCCGTCGTGGTGGACCCCGACCCCGCCACGCGCGCGGAGGCGGTCCGTCGGGCCGCCAGCTACGAGGCCATCGAGCGGGGGCTGCTCGAGGAGAGCCACCTCCCCGCCGAGACCCTCGACGGTCACGCCGTCACCCTGCTCGCCAACATCGAGTTCCCGCTCGAGGTGGACGCGGCCGTCCGACGCGGGGCCCAGGGCATCGGCCTCTATCGGACGGAGTTCCTGTTCGATCCCCGACGCCCCGTGCCGGACGAGGAGGAGCATCTCGCCGCCTATCGGGACGCCCTCGCGCGCGTGAAGCCCGGGCGCCTCACGATCCGCACGTTCGACTTCGGCTCGGACAAGGCGACGCCGGGGGGCGCGTCGGCGGAGCCCAACCCGGCGCTCGGCAGCCGTTCGCTGCGCTGGTGCCTGGCGCATCCGGACGTCTTCCGCCCTCAGCTGCGGGCGCTCCTCCGGGTCGCGGCGGAGGGCGACGTGCGGATCATGCTGCCCATGGTGGGGGCCCCGGAGGACCTGCGGCGGGCGCGGGCCCTGCTCGGTGAGGCCTCCACCTCGCTCGCGCGGGAAGGGCTGCGCCACGACCCGAGGGTTCGCGTCGGGGCGATGGTGGAGATCCCCGCGGCGGCGGTGACCGCCGACCTGCTCGCCCGCGAGGCGGACTTCTTCTCCATCGGCACCAACGACCTCATCCAGTACTCCCTCGCGGTGGACCGTACGAACGAGCAGGTGGCGTCCCTGTTCCGACCCTCCCACCCGAGCATCCTCCGTCTCGTCCGGGACACGGTGGCCGCCGCCCGCGCCCGCACCCTCCCCGTCACCATGTGCGGGGAGATGGGCGGGGAGGCGCAGTACACCGTGCTGCTGCTCGGGCTCGGCCTGCGCGAGTTCAGCCTCACCCCGGCCGTCCTGCCGCGGGTCCGACGCCTGATCCGGAGCCTCACCCTTGCGCAGGCCCGGTCCGTGGCGGCGCGCTGCCTGCGGCTCTCCACCGCCGACGAGGTGGACGCCTTCCTCCATCGCGCCCTCCACGCCACCACCCCGGACATGTCCCGCGCCTGAGGGACGGTGGAGGAATCGCCGTCGGGACGTACGGGCTCGCCTTCGGGGCTCGTGCCGCGCGGCGGCGATTTCTTCCCAATCCCTGAGGCGGGGCCGCGTTGACCGGGGGGGCCGGGGGGGAGCCGGAGAGGGGCGGCGGGGCCCGGAGCCGTCGGGAGTCGGGCCGCCCCTGCGGGTCGGCCAACAAGGGGGCGTCCCGGCCCGTGGCGCGGGATCGCGCGGACCGCGGACCCGGTCTCCCCTCCCTCCCCCCGGCGCCCCCCGACCCCTCCCCCGGGTCCGGTCCCCCTCCCCGACCGGGTCGCCCCCCCGGCATGCCGTGTCGGACCGTGCGGCCGGTGGGGGAGCGTGGCCCCGCCTGGACGGAGATGTCGATCCCGGTGGACGTCCGAGGCCGTTCCCCCTCAAGTGCCGTGGCGTCCGGCGCCGAAAGGGGGCGCGGCGGAGGGCTCCCCGCACCGGGGCGCCCGGACCGTCGATGGGCGGGACACGACATCATGTTCAAGCGGCGCATCCGAAGCCTGATCGGCCTCGACGTCGGGACCCGGGCGGTCAAGGCGGTCGAGCTCACGTGGAGCGGGGGGCCCGTGATCACCGGCTTCGGCTGGGCCGAGCTCCCGTCCCCCGACGCGGTGCCCGACACCGTGGCTCGGATCTTCCAGGAGAACGAGTTCCACACGCGGCGCGTGGTGACGGCCGTGAGCGGCAAGTCCGTGATCGTCCGCTACCTCACCATGTTCAAGATGAGCCCGGAGGACCTCCGGAACGCGATCCGCTACGAGGCGGACAAGTACATCCCGTTCGACGTCGAGGAGGTCGTCCTCGACTGCCAGCCCTTCGAGGCCCCCGGCCTCGGCGAGGTGGGCCCGAACGAGATGCGCGTCCTGCTCGTCGCGTGCAAGCGCGCGCTGGTGGACGAGCAGCTGCGCGTCCTCGCCGCCATCGCCCATC
>CAZJJQ010000527.1:0-3351 GCA_964546345.1 uncultured Planctomycetales bacterium | reverse complement strand
CGCGGGACCCCGGGGCGGTCCACCCGGGCAGCCTCTGGCGCAACCCCGCCGACCGGCCCGCCACCGAGGTCGCGCGACGCCTGGGGCTCCGGGGCCCCGTCCACGCGGTCACGACCGCGTGCGCGGCGTCGGTCCAGGCGCTCGGCTCGTCCTTGCGCGAGATCCGCGCGGGCCGCGCGGACGTCATGCTGGCGGGCGGGGCCGACTCCATGGTGGATCCCCTGGGGCTCGTCTTCTTCGTGCTCCTCGGCGCCGCCGCGAGCGAGGAGGGGCCCGGCGCCTGCCGCCCGTTCTCGCGGCGGCGCACGGGCATCGTCACCGGGGAGGGCGCCGGGATCGCGGTCCTCGAGGCCGAGGAGCACGCGCGCGCCCGCGGGGCGCGCATCCTCGCCGAGGTGGCCGGCTACGGCTCCTCCTTCGACGCGTTCCGGGTCACGGCGCCGCATCCCCAGGGTCGCGGGGCCGCGGAGGCCATGGCCAAGGCGCTCGCCGACGCCGGGATGGCGCCGGACGAGGTGGACTTCGTGAGCGCCCACGCGACGGGGACGAAGCTCAACGACCCGGCCGAGGCGAGGGCGATCCGGACCGTGTTCGGGGCGCACGCCGACCGCGTGGCGGTCTCGAGCGGGAAGTCCGAGATGGGCCACCTGCTGGCGGCGGCCGGGGCCGTCTCGTTCGCCGCGGCCGTGCTGTCCGTCGCCCGCGGGGCCATCCCCCCCACCGCGAACCTCGCCGACGTGGACCCCGCGTGCGCGCTCGACCACGTCGTCGGGAGCGCCCGGGTGGGCCCGGTGCGCGCGGCGCTCGTGAACGCCCTCGCGTTCGGCGGCCACAATGCCACGATCGCCGTCCGTCCCTGGCAGGAGCCCGTCCCGTGATCCGTGCCGACCTGAAGGACCGCGTGGCCGTGGTGACGGGGGGCGCCCGCGGCATCGGGGCCGCGGTCTGCCGCCGCCTCGCGGCGAGCGGCGCGAAGGTCGTGGTCAACTGGTCGCGGAGCGAGGCCCCCGCGCGCGCCCTGGTCGAGGAGCTCGTCGCCGCGGGCGGCGCCGCGGAGGCGAGCAAGGCCGACGTCAGCCAGGAGGCCGAGGTCGCGGCGCTCTTCGGGGGGGTGCTCGAGCGCCACGGCCGGCTCGACGTGCTCGTGAACAACGCGGGCATCGTCAAGGACGGCCTCCTGCTGTCGATGCCGCCGAAGGACTGGCGCCGCGTGATGGACGTGGACGTGGACGGCGTGTGGCTCTGCACGCGCAAGGCCCTCGAGACCATGTTCCCGGCCCGCGCCGGCCGCATCGTCAACGTCGCGAGCGTGTCCGGGATCCGCGGCGGCCGCGGCCAGACCAACTACGCGGCGGCCAAGGGCGCGGTGATCTCCTTCACGCGCGCGGTCGCGATCGAGGTGGCCGAACGCGGCATCCAGGTGAACGCCGTGCTGCCCGGCTTCATCGACACCGACATGACCGCCGGGGTGAAGCGCCGCGCGGGCGACCAGATCCTCGCGCGCATCCCCATGGGGCGCTACGGCACGCCGGAGGACGTGGCGGGCCTCGTCCTCTACCTCTGCTCGGACGACGCGGCCTACGTCACCGGCCAGGCGTTCGTGGTGGACGGCGGGATGAGCGTGTCGTGAGCGTGCCCCCGCCCCCGCCGGTCCGCCCGGTCCCTCCGCCCCCGGCGCCCCCCCCCTCCCCCGCGGGCTCCCTCCCGCCCCTGCTCCACGGGATCGACCTCGTGCACGTGCCCCGCCTCCGCGAGGTGATCGAGGGCAACCCGGCGTTCGAGGCCGGCGTGTTCACGGAAGGCGAACGCGCCTACTGCCGCCGCCGGGCCGACCCGTGGCCGCACTTCGCCGCGCGGTTCGCGGCGAAGGAGGCCGTGCTCAAGGCGCTGCGCCGGGGCCTCGCGACGGAGGGCCCCGACCGCGCGCTCCTCGAGATCGAGGTCGCGCGCGAGGAGGGGCCGCCGCGGCTCGTCCTCACGGGGGGCGTGCGGCGGCTGGCGGAGCGGGCGCGGCTCGACGTCCCGGCGCTCTCGCTCTCGCACGCGGGCGAGCACGCGATCGCATCCGTCGTCTGGGCGAGGCTGCCATGAGATACCTGTTCGTGGACCGCATCGAGGAGGTCGTCCCGGGCGCGAGCGCCCGCGGCTGGAAGAACGTCGCCATGACCGAGGACTACCTCGAGTGGCACTTCCCCGGCCAGCCCGTGGTGCCCGGCACGCTCGTGCTCGAGGCGTTCGCGCAGCTGGCGGGCTGGCTCGAGGCGGCGTCGAGCGGGTTCACGCGCTGGTTCCTCCTCGACCACGTGACGAGCGCGCGCTACTTCGGCGCGGCGGTGCCCGGCGACCGGATCGACCTCGTGGTGACGAGCGTGCCGACGGCGGATCCGGAGCGCCGGGCGTACCAGGCGGAGAGCCTGGTGGGCGGCGAACGGCGGGCGCTCGTCGAGTTCGACGGGCGGACCGTCGCGCTCGAGGACCTCGACGCGAAGGCGCAGGTGGAGCGCGCGTACGCGCGGCTGCGCGAGGGCGCGCCCGGCCGTCCCGCGCGGGGAGGACGCCCGTGAGGCCGGCACGCGACACGGACGCGGCGGTGACGGGCGCGGGCGTCATCACGGCGCTCGGCGCGGGCCTGGCTGCGACGTGGGAGGGGCTGCTCGAGGGACGGGACGGCGCGCGCACCCTGCCCGACGACGGCGGCACGGGCGGCATGCCGCGGGCCGCGACGATCGACGAGCCGTGGCTGCGCACGGCGGTGCCTGAGGCCCAGGAGGCGCAGGCGAAGTTCCTCAACGCGTCCGGGCAGCTCGCCGTCACGGCGGCGGCCGAGGCGGCGTCGGCGGGGCGGCTCGCCGAGGCGGGCGCGACGGAGGGGGAGCGCGCCTTCTTCCTCGCCCAGGTGGACTGGACGCCGTGCTCCTTCACGCACTTCCACGCGGCGTTCCAGGAGGCCTCGGACGGGTTCCGCAGGCCGGCGGAGGGCGAGGCGCTCAATGCCGCCACGATCCGCAAGCTCAACCCCTTCTACCTGCTCGATACGCTCAACAACAACGCGTCGAGCCTCCTGGCGGCGATCCACGGCCTGCGCGGGCCGAACACGAGCGTCTCCGGCTGGTCGGGCACGGGGCTCGCGGCGCTCTCGCTCGGTGCCCGCACGATCGCGCGCGGGGAGGCGAAGGTCGGGCTCGTGGTCGGGACGGGACGCTTCACGACCCCCACCGCGCGCTTCGAGATCGAGCGCATGCACCCCCTCGGGGCGAAGGTCGTGCCGGGCGAAGGGGCCGGCGCGGTCTGCCTCGAGCCGCTCGCCGGCGCCCGCGCGCGGGGAATGGCGCCCCTGGCGGTGATCCTCGG
>CAZJJQ010000526.1:0-3356 GCA_964546345.1 uncultured Planctomycetales bacterium | reverse complement strand
TGGAGGCGGGGGCCGCCCGCCCTACGGCCCGCCGCGCGGCTACGGCGACCGCCCCGATGGCGGGGGGGGCTTCCGCGGCCCCGGCGGCCCCGACCGCCCGTCGTTCGGCGGCGGTGGCTTCCGCGGACCGGACCGTCCGCCCCAGGGCCCGACGCGCCGTTACTACGACTAGTCACCGTGACGAGTCGGCGGCCCCGCATGGGGGGGGCGCCGAGCGGGGCTCGGGGGGCTCGGTGGGGGGGCCTCCCCCCGCCGCCCCCCACCTCCCGCACCGACGATCGCGCCCCCGTCCCCTGCCCGTTCCCCGGTATCCCGTGACCTTGCGCAAGGACTCCCCATGCCCCGGAACCCCTTCGTCGCCGCGGTGCTCCTCGGCGTCGCCGTCCTCGTGAGCGCGCCCATCCCCGCCCGCGCGGACGAGCCCCGTCCCACGCCGCAGACCGTCGTGGACGAGGCGAGCGGCGTGTCGGAGACCGTGCTCCCGAACGGGATGACGCTGCTCGTCAAGCCCCAGCCCGAGAACCCGGTCGTCACCACCATGATCTGGTACGCGGTCGGCTCGCGCGACGAGGGGGTCGGCGAGACCGGGCTCTCGCACTACCTCGAGCACATGCTGTTCAAGGGCACGGACCGGTACACGAAGGGCGCCATCGACAAGCTGACGCAGCTCAACGGCGGGTCCAACAACGCGTCCACGCGCAACGACGCCACCGAGTACCACTTCTCGTTCCCCGCCGACCGCTGGGAGGTCGCGCTCGAGATCGAGTCGAACCGGATGCGGAACTCGAACTGCCCGCAGGCGGAGTTCGACCCCGAGAAGAAGGTGGTGCTCAACGAGCTGTGGATCGGGCTGGACGACCCGGCCGACGTGCTCTCGACGGCGACGGGCGCGGCGCTCTTCCCCGTGGGCCGCTATCACCACCCGGTGATCGGCTGGCAGGAGGACGTCGAGACGACCACGCGCGAGCGGATGCTCGCGTACTACCTCAAGCACTACACGCCGGACCGCGCCACGCTGGTCGTGGTCGGCGGGGTCGATCGCGACCGCGTGATCGCGCGCGTGACCGAGCTCTTCGGGCCGATCCCGCGCGGCACGACCGTGCGCTTCGAGCAGAAGGAGCCGCCGATGCTCGGCGAGACGCGGCTCACCCTGATCCAGGACACGCAGGTTCCGCGCCTCACCCTGGGGTGGCGGTCGATGCCGATCCTCGACCCCCGCGAGCCGATGCTCGACCTCGTCTCGGGGATCCTGTCGGGCGACAAGACCTCGCGCCTCGAGAAGGCGCTCGTGGACACCGGGCTCGCGGCGCAGGCGTACGGCTACAGCGACACCCGCCGCGACGACGGGGCGTTCGTGGTGGACGTCCAGCCGGCGCCGGGGCACACGCTCGACGAGTGCGAGGCCGCGGTGCGCAAGGTCGTCGCCGAGCTGGCCGAGAAGGGCCCCACGGCGGAGGAGCTCGCGCGCGCGCGCACGAAGCTGCTCGCCGAGCAGACGTTCGGCCTCGAGTCGAGCGAAGGGTATGCGAGCCGCCTCGGGAGCCTCGCGGTGGTAGGCGACTGGCGGTACGTGCTCCGCTATCCGAAGGCGCTCGAGGCCGCTACGCCGGAGGCCGTGCGCGACGCGGCGAAGGCCGTGTTCCACCCGCAGAAGGTGGTCGTCGGGCGTTCGATCCCGAAGGACGGCGAAGGGACGGCGGAGGGGGGGGGCGCGGGGGGCCCGGCCGCCGGCGGGGCGCACCGGTCCACCTGGCGCGCCGACGTGGGGGCCCGCGGGGCCCGCTTCCGCGCGGACGGCGGGGCACCTGCCCCGGCCGGCGGAGGCGCCGCCGCCCCGACGACCTCGCCCATCGAGCGCGCCCTGACGCTCGAGCCCGAGAGCCGCACCCTGCAGAACGGCCTCCGCGTCCACGTGCTGCGCCGCGGCACCGTGCCGGTGCTCAACGCGTCCCTGCTGTTCCTCGACGGACGCCTCGGCGAGGCGGTGCCCGGCCTCGACGCGCTGACGGGCAGCCTCCTCGAGGAGGGGACCACCCTCCGCACCGCCGAGGAGGTCTCGGCCGCCATCGGCGCCGTCGGCGGGAGCCTCTCCGCGGGCTCTCCCGTGGTGTCGGCGAAGGTGCTCTCGAAGGACGCGGGGCTCGCGTTCGAGCTCATGGCCGAGGTCGCGAGCAAGCCGCGGTTCGCGCCCGACGCCCTCGAGCGCGGCCGGCAGCGCCAGCTGGCCGCCATCGAGGAGGAGCTCGACACCCCGCGCGCGGTGGGTCAGGCGCGCTTCTACCGCGAGGTCTACGGCGAGGGGCATCCCCTCGGCCGCAGCGCCCGCGGCGACGAGAAGAGCGTGAAGGCCATCACGCGCGAGCAGGTCGTCGCGCACCATGCGGCCTTCTTCGTGCCGAAGAACGCGATCCTCGTCGTGGTGAGCGATCGGCCGACGGCCGAGCTCTACCCGCTCGTCGAGAAGGCGTTCGGCGCCTGGAGCGGCGGCGAGGCCCCGAAGGTCGAGACGCCCGCGATCCCGGCCCCCGGGGCCCGGGCCGTGCGCATCGAGCTCGAGAAGAACCAGACCAACCTGTTCCTCGGCCACGCGGGCATCGTCTTCACCGACCCCGACTACGTCCCGCTGCAGGTGATGGACAACGTGTTCGGCCTGGGCTCGGGCTTCACCTCCCGCCTCGCCATGAACGTCCGGGACCAGAAGGGCCTCGCCTACACGGTGTGGGGCAGCATCACCAGCAACGCCACGGTCCGCCCGGGCACGCTCACGGTCTACGCGGGCACCAAGCCCTCCGACGGGGCCGTGGCGCTCGCGGAGATGCGCAAGGAGGTCGAGGGCATCCTCTCCCGGCCGCCGACCGCCGACGAGCTCGAGGGCGCGAAGGCCGCGCTCCGCGGCGGCATGGTGACGCGCTGCGAGACCGGCGCCGACCTCGTGGGGGTGCTCACGATGTGCGCCCGCTACGGCCTCGGCTTCGACTACCCGAAGCGCTACCTCGAGGCCGTCGCGAAGGTGACCGCCGACGACGTGATGAAGGCCGTGAAGGCCCACGTCCACCCGGACGCCCTGATCGAGGTCGTGGTGGGCCCCGCCACGAAGTGAACGTGCCGTGGTGGGCTCGACTCCACCCCCGGGTGGGGTCGGGCGGGGTGAGGCACGTTCCCCGGGGGCCCGGCGGGACGGGGCGTGACCGGAATCGGTGGTCGCGGCGATCCTAGGGAGACGCCCGTGGACTCCCCTCCTCCTCCCCTCCCCGCCTCCGGCCCCGTCGAGGAGGCGCTCGCGCACGAGGGCTTCGTGCGCGCGCTCGCGCGGGGGGCGCTCGGCCGCGACCATCGCGTCGAGGACGTCGTCTCCG
>CAZJJQ010000525.1:0-3359 GCA_964546345.1 uncultured Planctomycetales bacterium | reverse complement strand
GCGCTCTCCACGATGGAGCGGCAGCACGACGGGGCGGGCGCGGCCCTCCACCGCCTGCGCGAGGTTACGAAGGGCTTCGCCGTCCCCGCGGACGCCTGCGCGTCGTATCGCCAGATGCTGACAGGACTTGCGGCGCTCGAGGCCGACATCCACACGCACGTCCACCTCGAGAACAACGTCCTCGCGCCCCGGGTGGCGGCCCTGGCGCGGAGGTAGGGGGCGGCGGGGGGAGGAGGGGGCTGCCGGGGGGTGACATTTCGCTGGAATTCCCCAGGCCACCTTGGGTATGTTCCACCCCAGTCTCCGGCTCTACGGGGCCCCCCACGAAACGGGGGGGGCCCCGTACCGCTAAGGAGGGGAGTCGGAAGCGCCACCATTACGAGAGCCTTTTTCCCCGAGCGGGGCACTTCAGCGTTGGTAGGCCCATCCAGCCCGAGGGCTGTGGCACCGGCGCTCGAAGGTCCCGCAATCTCGGGTTCCAGAACGGCAATGGGTATGGGCAGCGGCTGTGGCAGGGCGCCTTCGTCTCCGATCTGTGTCGGTGGTTGAGTTGCGTCAGGTTGGGGCTGCACTGGGGCTGCGAATCCAGGTCGGGGCTGGTGGGGTTACGAGCACTACGGGACTTGACCGAGCCGGAGGCGCGCCCAGAGGTCGGGGCGCACCGGGGGTGGGCGTGCTTAGGGTGGTGGCGGACGGCAGGAGGCGGGCGGCAGGCGGCCGAATCTGAGGAGGACATCCGAGCCCGCGCCAGCGCGGCGGATCGCAGATCGGAAGTCGAGGCTGGGGCGAGTTGATCGTGCGGGAACAAACCGAGGACCTGGCAACCTCTGAATCCGACCCCTCGAGGGCGGCGCCGCTGGCACTCCCTCCGTTGTTGCCCCTTGCGCATGCATGGGCTGCAATTCACACGCGGCCGCGCTGCGAGGGCAAGGTCGAACGGCGACTGCTGTTCCGGCAGATCCCGGTGTTCCTGCCGGTCAAGAACACGCGGCGAACGTACGGCGCCCGCGTCAGGATCTCGAGGGTCCCGCTGTTCACGGGGTACCTCTTCTACGACCAGACGACGATCGACCGCATCGACGTGCTGCGGACGTACGGGGTCGTGCGGATCGTGGAGACGAAGGATCCGTCGCGGCTCGCGGTCGAGTTGGACAGTGTCGCGCGCATCCTCGCGGTCGAGGGCGCGAAGGTCTCGCGCCACGAGTGGGGGCCCCCGGGCACCCCGGTGGAGGTCTTCGCGGGCCCGTTCATCGGCGCGCGCGGGGAGCTGATCCGCGTCAAGAAGGGCACGCGGCTCGTGGTGAAGATCGGATTCCTCGGGGCGGGCATCGAGACGGACATCGATGAGGCCTTCGTCCGCGAGGTGCAGGAAGGCGAGCAGAGCACCCTGAAGAAGGATTGAGGGCATCCCCTCCCCGGTGGATACCGGGGGACTAGCGAACCTCGCGCTCTCGCCCGTAGAGTAGGCGCGGGTCGGCAGTGGTGCGTAGTGCGTGGGCAGGACTGGGAGATCGTCGATCGCCATGAGAACCGTCGTCCTCGGCACCCTCCTCGTCGGTGGGGCCGCCATCCTCGCGGGCTGCGCGACGCGAACGCCGCTCGCAGCACCCGCCGGGCCGATGGCCGCACGCGACGTCTCGGCTCCGACCGTCGAGAGCCTCGCGGAACGAGCGCCGCTGCCCGCCTCCCTCGCGCTGCATTGCTCGGCTCCGCTCGACGAGCCGCCCGCGCCGCCGGCCGCGCCCGCGGCCGCCCCGCCCTCCCGCTCCGCCCGCCCCCGAGTCGGTGCCCGTTCCGGGCCCCGACAGTTCGCCGGTACCTCCCTCCGCCCCCGTCGCCCCCGACCTCCCCCCCGCGCCTCCGCCGCCCGCGACGATGGCGCCGATCCCCGTGCGTCCCGCACCGATTGCGAAGCCCGCGCCCGCCCCCGGAGCGTACGCCCCCGGCACCATCGTGGTCTATCCGCCGGGATCGGGCGCGTGTGGATCCTGTCCGGCGCCGGCGCTCCGCCAGCCCTGCTGCGAGCCCGAGGGCACGCTCGGCGGCGGATTGGCGATCGGCCCCGACGTCGGTGCGTCGATCAACGGCACGTACGTGATTCGGCGGCCGTCGTACGGCGAGTGGTCGGCGGAGCTGCGCGTGACCGGCCTGCTTGTCGACAACACCGAGTTTCATCACCAGTTCGAGACCGGTGACCCGGGCGAGTGGTGGCAGCTCGAGGGCGGCCTGAAGTTCGTCGCGCACCCTGAGGAGCGGACGCACTGGTTCGGGCGCATTGGCGCCGTCGTCGCGGACGTGAACGGCCATGCCGACATCGTGGACGGCGAAGGCACCTACTACGGGGGCTACGTCGGCATCGGCTTCGAGACGCGGCTCACACCCCGCATCACCATGGGCCCCGACATCTCGTTCCTCGTGCTCGGCGGGGGCGACCGCGACTCGAGCGTTGTGCTCGTGCCCCAGTTCGGGTGGACCCTCTCGTACATGCTCGGGGGCTGCCCGACCCAGGCCACCTGTCACGAGAGCGATCTCTACGTCGGTCTGGTTGGCAGCGTCCTTCCGGGCATTGGCGGGGGCATGACGTTCGGCCAGGTCTTCGCGCGCAACCGGAGGGCCGTGTGGTCCTTCGAGCTCTCCGCGCAGAAGCAGTCGATCGACGACATCTTCGGCGCGCCGAACGACTCCCTCAACGACTCCGCCGACGCCGCGTACTCACAGGTTCGGGCCGGAGCCAAGGCGAGCTTCTCGCCCGACTGCCGCCGTCACCTGACGGCGCGTTTCGGGTTCGCCGCGTTCAAGGCGACGGGGACGAACGATTTCATCGACAAGGCGACGACTTACTACGGCGGCTATGTAGGCGTCGGCTACGAATGGGACCTCAACCGTCACTGGTCGACGGGCCCCGAGGCGACCGTGCTCTTCGGAAGCGAGGGGCACGGCGCGGAGCAGTTCGTGCCGCAGTTCAGCTGGCACGTCACATACTGGTTGTGAACGTACGGTACCAGGCTCGACTCCACCAGAGGGAGGAGATGAGCCTGGTACGGTACGTTCACTTCTGTGCAACTTGGGGGCCCGGTGAGCCGCAGATCTGAGGGGGCCGTGAAGCACGCACTGCAGTTGACCGTTGCCATTGCGTTTGCCGCTCCGCTCGTGGGCTGCACCACCCGTCTCCCGGTCGGGGGCGCCGCCGCCTTCCGCTCGTCGGGCGGGCTCACCCGCGCCGAGGAGCGAACGCCCCTCCCCGACGTGGACGCCATCCCGTGTACATCGCCGGCCACCTGCTGCCCCGAGCCTGCCTGCGTCACGCCGCCGAGCGGCCCCCGCGGCACCGTCGGAGGAGGCCTCGCCTTCGGCCCCGA
>CAZJJQ010000524.1:0-3368 GCA_964546345.1 uncultured Planctomycetales bacterium | reverse complement strand
CGGCACCCGCCGCGGCGGGGGCGGCGGGCGGGGGCGACGCCGCCGGGGACGGCGCGTCCCCGTCGAGGGGATCGCCGGAGAGGCCCCGGTAGTTCGGGCGTCCCCGGAAGCCGAGCTTGAGGCGGAGCAGGTCGGAGTAGGAGCGCCCGGACACGCTGACCACGCGCAGGGGCGCCCTCGCGTCCGCGATGAGGATCGTGTCGTGCTCGGCGAGCGGAACGGGTTCGCGGCCGTCCAGCGTCACCACGGCGGCGTCCGGGTCGGCCCGCACCCGCAGCTCGATCTGGGCCGAGAGCGGGACGAGGAGCGGCCGGACCCCGAGCGCATGGGGGCAGATCGGCACGAGGACCATGGCGGGGATGGTCGGCTCCACGATGGGACCGCCCGCCGAGAGGGCGTGCGCCGTGCTCCCGGTGGCCGTGGCGACGATGAGCCCGTCCCCCGCGAGGTGGATCGCGGCGCGTCCCTCGATGCGCAGCTCCACCTCCACCATCCGGCCGAGGACCCTGCGGCCCACCACGACGTCGTTGAGCGCGAGCCCGGCGTCCCGGCGCCCCGCCCCCGTGACGTGGGCACAGCGCAGGCGCGAGCGCTCGGACACGCGGAAGCGACCGGCCACGTAGGCTTCGATGCCCGCCTCGAGCTCCTCGGGCTGGAGCTCGGCCAGGTAGCCGAGCCGACCGAAGTTCACGCCGAGGACCGGGATCGGGTTGGTCCCGAGGCGCTCCGCCACGTAGAGGAAGCTGCCGTCGCCGCCGAACACCAGCACGAGGTCGGCGTCCGCCTTCGAGAGGTCGAGGCGCTGCTCGAGGTCCACGTCGAGCACCTCGAGCCGGGCCTCGAGGAACGGACGGGCGCGGCGGACGCCCTCGCGGACGCCCTCCTTGCGCCGGTCACCGACGATGAGCGCGCGCGGCTTCACACTCTCGGACAGCGTACCCGGCCAGGGCCTCCGGGGTGAGGCCGAAGCGCGCCAGCCAGTCGGCGCGCTCGCCGTGGGGCACGAGCCGGTCCGGGACGCCCAGGACGCGGACGACCGCGGGCACGGGCTCGGCGAGGTGGGCCAGATGGTGGAGGACGGCCTCCCCGAAGCCGCCGTTCACCGAGTGCTCCTCGAGCGTGATGAGCAGGGGGACGCGACGGGCGAGGGCCTGGACGGCGTCCCCGTCGAGGGGGCGTGCGAACCGGGCGTTGAGCACGGCGGCGTCGATCCCGGCGTGCTCGAGGCGGCGCGCGGCCTCGAGCGCCACGCGGACCATGGTGCCGTAGGCCACGAAGGCGAGGTCGTGGCCGTCGCGCAGGAGCGCGGACCGCCCGAGCTCGATGGGCCCGTCGTTGCCGGGCAGGGGCTCGTCGGGGTCGCTGGCCCTCGGGTAGCGCAGGCCCACGGGACCGGGGCAACCGAGCGCGAACGAGAGCATGCGCTCGAGCTCGGGCGGGTCGGCGGGGGCCAGGAGGGCGACGTCGGGGAACGCGCGGAGGAACGCGATGTCGTACAGGCCCTGGTGCGTCACGCCGTCGCCGCCGACGAGGCCCGCGCGGTCCATGGCGAAGACGACGGGGAGCCCCTGGACCACGACCTCCTGCCAGATCTGGTCGTAGCCGCGCTGCAGGAACGTGGAGTAGACGGCCACCACCGGCTTGAGGCCCGACTCCGCGAGCCCGCCGGCGAGCGCGACCCCGTGCTGCTCGCAGATGCCGACGTCGATCACCCGGTCGGCGTGGCGCTCGGCCAGGTCGGCGAGTCCCGTCCCGTCGGGCATGGCGGCGGTCACGGCCACCACGCGGGGGTCCGCCGTCATCGCCCTGCCGAGCGCGCGGGCGAACGCCTTCGTGTAGCTGACCGCCTTCGGGCCCGCGACGAGGGGCGCCTCGCACGCGAGGACCGGCGCGGGGGCGGAGACGGCGTGGGCCGCGTCCTTGGTGGGCTTGCCGTACCCGCGGCCCTTCTCGGTGATCACGTGGAGCAGCACCGGCCCCTTCACCCGGGAGAGGTCGCGCAGGATCGTCTCGAGCCGGGGCTCGTCGTGGCCGTTCTCGGGTCCGAAGTAGGTCCACCCGAGCTCCCGGAACAGATGGCCCGGGTTCATGTAGTTGGCGACCGCCTCCTTCACGTTCTCGGTCCAGCGCGAGAGCGGCCCCCCCACCAGGGGGAGCATGGCGACGGTGTCCTGGAAGTCCTTCTTGAACTCCCGGTAGGCCGGCAGGGTCCGGATGCGGTTGAGGTAGCGCGAGAGCCCCCCCACCGTGCGGGAGATGGACCACTTGTTGTCGTTGAGGATGACGAGGAGGTCGGTGCTCGTGTGCCCCGCGTGGTTGAGCGCCTCGAACGTGGCGCCCGACGCGGCCGCCGCGTCGCCCACCAGCGCCACGATGCGGCGGTCGCTCCGTCCCCGGATCGCGTCGGCGAGCGCCATGCCGTGCGCCGCGGAGACGGCCGTGCCCGCGTGCCCGCTCGTGAACACGTCGTACGGGCTCTCGCCGCGCGCCATGAAGCCGGAGAGGCCGTCGGTCCTACGCAGGGTGGGGAAGCGCTCGCGACGTCCCGTGATGACCTTGTGCGGATAGACCTGATGGCTCGTGTCGAGGATCAGCCGGTCGAGCGCGAAGTCGTGGACCCGGTGCAGGGCCACGGTGAGCTCCACCACCCCCAGGTTGCTCCCGAGATGGCCGCCCGTGGCGGAGACCGAACGGATCAGGAAGTCCCGCAGCTCCTGGCAGTAGGCGACCGTCTCCTCGGGGGAGAGGGCCTTCAGGTCGGCGGGGCTGTCGATGCGTTCGAGCAGGGTCATCCGGGGGCCGAGGATACCAACGGGCGGGCCTCCGGCCCCGTGGCGACCCGCGCGGTCCGACCGTCCTCGACCCCGGGACCGTTCCGGGTTTCCATGCCCGTCCCATGGCCTCCCCGATCGACGCCGCGGCCTTCCTCGCCTCCACCGGCGCCCGCATCGAAGCGTGGCTCTCCGAGGTCCTCCCCGCGGAGGGCACCGGCCCGGGGCGCCTCCACGAGGCCATGCGCTACAGCGTGTTCGCGGGGGGCAAGCGCCTGCGTCCCGCGCTCTGCCTCTCCGCGTGCGCCGCGGTCGGCGGCGCGCCCGAGCGGGCGCTCCCCTTCGCCGCGGCCCTCGAGCTGGTCCACACCTACAGCCTGATCCACGACGACCTGCCGTGCATGGACGACGACGACCTGCGGCGCGGCAAGCCGACGAGCCACAAGGTCTTCGGCGAGGCGCTGGCCGTGCTCGCCGGCGACGCCCTCCACTCGTTCGCGTTCGAGTCGCTGCTCGAGCACGTCTCCGACGCCGCCCTGGGCCGCGACCTCGCGCGCGAGCTGGCGCGCGCCGCGGGGGTGCGCGGCATGGTCGGCG
>CAZJJQ010000523.1:0-3369 GCA_964546345.1 uncultured Planctomycetales bacterium | reverse complement strand
GGCGAGGCGGTGGCCGGCGTCGTGGTGGACGGCGCGGGCGCGCCGGTGCCGGGCGCGACGGTGGCCATCCTGGCCACCAAGAACGGCGAGGACCCGGGCGAGTTCCTCTACGGGCGCATCTTCGCGACGACGGACGCCAAGGGCGCGTTCAAGGCGTGGGTGGGCCGCGGCGAGAAGAGGCTCCGCGGCGTCGTGGACGCGTCGGGGTTCCCCGCGACGATCACGCCGGAGTTCGCCGCGGGCGCGTCGGACCTGCGGTTCGTGCTCCTGGCGGGCGCCACCATGGACGTGAACGTCGTGGCCGCGAGCGACGGCGCGCCGGTCTCGGGCGCGCAGGTCGCGATGATGGTGAGCCAGAAGGACGTGGACCGGCCCGACGGCAGCGGCGGCTTCCTGTTCGGCGTGACCGACGCGGCGGGGAAGGTGTCGTTCCTCTCGCCGCCCGGCCGCATCGACATGCTCGTCATCTCGCACCGCGAGTTCGCGTCGGCCATGGGCTCTCCGGGTCGCGAAGGGCGGGGGAGCATGGGCGGGAGCCCGCTCGAGGGGGACATCCCGCAGGAGATCGTCGCGGACAAGGCCGCGAAGATGACGGTGAAGCTGACGCGCGGCGTCACGCTCACGGGGAAGGTGCTCGATCCGGAGGGCAAGCCGATCGCGGGGGCCACGCTGCGGTCGTTCGCGTTCGGGTTCGGCGGTGCGCCCGCGACGCGTTCGGAGGCCGACGGGGCCTACCGGCTCCCGGGGCTCGTCGCCGCGGGGCGGTTCGGCGCCGGGCCGGGCGCCATGGTGATGGTCCGCGCGCCCGGGTGGGTCCAGCCGCCCAAGGGCATGTCCGTGGACGTCGAGAAGGCGCAGGGCGGCGAGCTGACGCACGACTTCACGCTGCTGCCCGCGTCCACCATCGGGGGACGGGTGCTCGGACCCGACGGCGCGCCCGTGGCCGGCGCGAAGGTGACGGCGGTCCTCGGGCGCGGCGGCGGCGGGATGGGCTTCCTCTTCGGGGAGTCGATGGCCTACACGGGCTCCGACGGACGGTACGTGATCCGCGACCTCGAGGTCACCGGCTCCAATCCCTTCGTCGAGCGGATGGGCGGCCCCGGGGCGGACGCGCCCGCGAAGCCTCCGGAGGGCCGCGTGCGCGTCGAGCTCGACGGCTTCGTGCCGCTCACGAGCCCGTCGTTCCCCCTCGTGCAGGGGGCCGCGATCGACGCGCCCGAGCTGACGCTCTCGCGCGGCCAGGAGCTCGCCGGGATCGTGCGCGAGCCGAACGGGCGGCCCGCCGTGGGCGCCACGGTGGCGTGGTCGGCCATCCGCGGGCCGAACGACGGCGACACCGACGTGAACCCCTTCCGTCGGGGCGATGGCCCGAAGACCGTGACCGACGAGGACGGCGCCTATCGGCTGGTGGGGCTCCCTCAGGGCAAGCTCGTCGTCACGGCCTCGAGCACGGGCTTCGTGAGCGCGCGCAAGACCCTCGACGTGGGGGCCGGTCGCCTCCCGCCTCTCGACCTGTCGCTCAAGCAGGGCGTGAAGGTGGTCGTGCGGGTCCAGTCCTCCACGGGCGGGCCGGTGGTGGGCGCCACGTGCATGATCAGCCAGAGCTTCGTTCCGTCCCCCCGCGACGCCGCGGCCGACAAGGGCGAGGAGGCCGCGCCCGTCGAGCGACAGACGGCGATCGTGGACGCGCGCGGCGAGGCGACGTTCGAAGGCGTCCCTGCCGACACGCCGGTCCAGCTCGGGATCTACGCCGAGGGCTACCGGCCCAAGACTCAGACGGGCCCGCTCGGGAGCGAGCCGATCACCGTCGTCCTGAAGAAGCAGGATCCCGCCGTGGAGGCTCGGCTCAAGGAGATCCAGAAGGAGCTCACCGACCTCTTCCAGAAACAGGCCGCCGCGAAGGACGAGCCGGCGCGGACCGAGCTCAACAAGCGCATGCAGGAGCTCTTCCAGGAGCAGTCGCGCCTGACCGCCGACAACGACGAGGACCAGGGGCCCGCGGCGCCGGTCGCGGTGCCGGGGCGGTAGGGACGGTTCGGCGCGATCGGGGGCGCGTCGGGGCAGCCGCCGTCCCCCCCCACGGCGACGGCGTCCCTCCCAGGCCGCCGCCGCCGTCGCTCCGGATCCCGCCCGCGCCCGCGCAACTGCGCGCCCGGCTACGCCCCGCCGTTCATCTTCCTGAGGTTCTGCTGCGCGGGGCCGTAGGTGCCGTCCACGGCCAACGCGCGCTGGAACGCCGCCCGCGCCTCGGACCGACGCTCCAGGTAGAGCAGCACCAGTCCCCGCGCGTTGTGCGGCTCGGGCCGCGACGGGTCGAGCCGGCTCGCCTCCTGGTAGTGCCGGAGCGCCTCGCCCGCGTCCGTCGCCCGCCGCCCCGCCTCGTACTCGCGCCGCGCCATGTCCGCGCGCGCCCTCGACGTCGCGCCCGGCCCCGACGCCGCGATCGCGGTGGGAGTGCCCGTCGGGCCGGCGTATCCCGCCGCCTGCGGCTCGAGGCCGCCGTCCGCGGGCGCCTGCGCATAGGCCGCGTTGCGGTCCCGCGTGGACGCCTGCGCCTGCTGACGCTCCCGCTTGTCCGCCATCCAGTCCCCGATGATGTACCCCGCTGCGCCACCCGCGATGCCGCCGAGGATCGCCCCCGTCGTCGGGCTCCCGACCGCGGCCCCGAGGAGCCCCCCGGTCAACGCGCCGCCCGCCGTGCCGATGGCCGTCCCCGTCACCCGTTCGCTGAAGTCGAGCTGGCATCCGGGGAGGACTCCCAGCAGGGACGCAGTCGCAAGCAGGAGGGGGCGGCGCATGGGACTCTCCCGGGCCCCCGCGTGGGAGGACCCCAACCCCTGATGGATCGGTCCGGGCCGGCCATCCCCTGAGCCCACCCCCCCCGGCGGGGCGGGTACCCGCCCGAGGCGTCGCCCGGCCCGGGGGGGCTGGGGGGGCGACCCCGTCCGGGAGGTGGGGGGCGGCGGGGGCCGGAGCTCCGGCGGCCCGGCGGCCCGTGGGGCCCTACCCCCGCCGCCCCCGAGATTCCTCCCCATGGGCCGCCCCCCGGGGGATGGGGGGGCCTCCCGTGCGAGGAGTAGGCTGCCCGCCGGAGACCCGCCCCATGCGCGTCGTCATGTACACGATCGACCGCCCGTGCCCGCTCTGCGAGGAGGCCTGGGCGCTCCTCGGCGAGCTTCGGAAGGGGCGCGACTTCCAGCTCGAGAAGGTCGTCATCGATCCCGACCCGCAACTCGTGGTGCGCCACGCGCTGCGCGTGCCCGTCGTCGAGATCGACGGGCGCGAGGTGGCGTACGGCCGCGTCGAGCGCGCGTCGCTCGAGGCGGCGCTCCTGCGTGGCATGGGCCCCGGGTGCGCGTAGACTCCCCC
>CAZJJQ010000522.1:0-3370 GCA_964546345.1 uncultured Planctomycetales bacterium | reverse complement strand
GAGGCGTTGTCGACCACGAAGGGGTCCCACTCGACGCCGAGGTAGCCGGCGCCCTGCGCCCCGCCGCCGCCGATGCTGACGTAGTTCGGCAGCACGCTCTCGCGGCTCCCGATCTCGTGGGCGACGTAGGAGCCGAGGCCCGGGTGCTGCATCGTCGGGTTGGGCACGTACCCCGTGTGCATCAGGTAGCGCCCGCGGTCGTGGTTGCCCTCCTTGCTGGTCACGGAGCGAACGATGCAGACGTCGTCCATCACCTTCGCGGTCTTCTCGAAGTAGGAGCCGATCTCGATCCCCTCGACGGAGGTGTTGATCGGCTCGGCCTCGCCCATGTTCGGGTGGCCCTTCTTCTTCGGGGCCCACGTCTCGAACTGGGTGGCGCCGCCCGCCATGTACAGCACGATCATCTGCTTGGCCGCGCCGCGACCGGGGATCGGGGCGTCGTCCTTGTCCTTCGACGAGGGCTTGTCCTTGGCGACGGCGAAGGGCAGGCGGGGGCTGAGGAGGGCGGCCGCGCCGGCGGCGAGGCTCCAGCCGAGGACCGCGCGACGGCTCGTGCGACGGGGTGCGTTGCTCATGGGATGGGGCTCCGGCGACGGACGCGGTCCTAGTGGTTGCTCATGAACTCGGTGGTGTTGCACAGGGCCCACATCAGGTCCTCGTACCCCTCCACCTCGGTGCGGCTCATGTGGACGTGCTGCAGGGCGTTGGAGAGCTCGCCCGGCGAGGGCTCGCGCGTCAGCACGGTCAGGTACACGCGGCGGACCCGCTCGCGGTCGCTGCGCTCCGAGTCGAGGATCTTCCGCAGCGGCGACATCGGGTGGGCCGACAGCATCTGGTTGATCTGGGGGCCGTTCATCATGAGGAGGCCGCGCGGGATGGTCCCGGTGAACTCCTCGCTCTCGCCCTGCTCGTCGTCGTCGAAGCTGCGCTTGAACTGCGCGTAGATCAGCATCTTGGGGTCCACGAGCTGGCCCCGGCGCTTCATGGCGTCGCCGCCCATGCCCATGCCGCCGCCGAGGCGCCGCGCGACCTCCTGCTCGGCGCCGGCGGCGCGGAACAGCGAGTCGAACGACTGCTCGACGGACAGGGGCTTCACGGCGGCGACGGCGTACAGGCTCGCCTCCGGCCGCTCGAGGCCGCGCGGCATCTTGCTCGTCCGCTGGTAGGCCTCGCTGTTGAGGATGACCCGGGTGAGGTGCTGGACGTCGAACCCGCCGCGCACGAGCTCGTCGGCCAGGTGCTTGAGCAGCGCGGGGTTGGTCGGGGCGTTGGCCTGGCTGAAGTCGTCCACCGGATGGACGATGCCGTGGCCCATGAAGTACGCCCACAGGCGGTTGGCGAACGCCTGCGCGAACCACTCGTTGTTCTTCGAGGTCATCCACTTCGCCAGGAGCTCCCGGCGGGTGATGCCGGGGACGTCCTTCACCTGCTTGCCGAGCAGGAACTTCGCGTCGGCGAGCTCGCCCGGCGGGCGGCGCTCGCCCTTCGCGGGCACCTCGAGCATGAGCGGCGCGCCGCGACGGGCCATGCCCATGCCGCGGTAGGCCGGGTTCGTCACGTCCTCCTTCGTGAAGGAGCCGATGTCGAAGGACACCTCGCCCGGGTTCGTCGGCGACATGTTGCGCCGATTCGTCGTCGTGACGAAGAAGGCGGCGAACGACGCGAACTCGGACTGCTTGATCCGCTTGTCGTACGGGTGGTCGTGGCACTGCGCGCACTGGATCTGGACGCCCAGGAAGTAGCGGCTGGTCTTGCCGGCGGCGTCGGCGGCACTGCGCTCGAAGGACGACAGCAGCCCGACCGCGCCGTTCTCGTCCGAGTTGCCGGTCGCGGTGATCAGGTCGTAGACCATCTCGTCGTACGGCCGGTTGCGCGCGAACTGGTCGCGCAGCCAGTCGTTGAACGTGCGCCGGTTGAGGTTCCGGTCGCGGACCTGGCTCCCCACGAGCAGGTTGCTGTACCAGAGCGCGGTCCACTCGGCGTGCTTCGGGTTCGAGAGCAGCCGGTCGATGGCCTGGGCGCGCTTGTCGGCCGCGGGATCCTTGAGGAACGCGGCGGCCTCGGCCTCCGTCGGGATCGTCCCGATGAGGTCGATGCTCGCGCGACGGAGGAACTCGGCGTCGTCCGACATCGGCGCGACCACGAGGTCCTTCTGGGTCCTCCAGCGCGCGGCGATCAGGTCGTCCACCTTCGCGGCGGCGCTCTTCCAGTCCTTCGTCTTCGAGTCCGGCGCCTTCGGGTCGGCCGCGGCGGCCGGAGCCGGCTCGAGGAACGCCGCGGGGACGGTGAGGGCGAATCCCGCAAGCAGGACGGCGGCGAGACGGTGGGACGGCATGATCGACCTCCTCGGACCCTCGTTGAACCCGGGCGGGGCTCCCGAGGTTTCGGTGGACGCAACGTTACCGCTGCGCCGCGAGGGCAGGATACCCCCGCGCCCCCCCCGGCGCAGGGGGGGAACGGCGGCGGGGACGGCGGAATCGGCGGGCTGGGCCGGGCGGGCGGGGGAGATCGGGGGCGCCGGGGGCAGAGGGGGCCGCTCCCGCTTCGGAAGGGGGCGACCGCCCTCCGGCGCATCGACCCCCGCCGCCCCCCGAAATCGCCCGAAACGACTGTCTCCGGCCCCCGCGCCGGGAGGTCGCCCCGGGAGGCCCCCCCCCTGCGGGATGGGCCCGCCCCCCTCGGCCCGCTCGTCGCGACCGCGTGCGTGGAAGGCGCCGTCCGACTACGCCGCGGTCCCGCCCTTCACCACGAGGATGGTGATGTCGTCGCGGTTCTTGAGGCCCCCGGTGAGTCGGTGGATGGCGTCGCGGATGGCCTGCGCGATGGCCGGCGGGTCGCGATCGGCGACCCCGCGGATCACCTCCTGCAGGCGCTCCTCCCCGAACAGCTCCCCCTGGGCCGTCATGGCCTCGGTCACCCCGTCGGTGTAGGCGACGAGCACGTCGCCCGGCCGGAGGTCGATGCTCTCGCCCGGGCCGATCGGGATGCCGGCGATCACGCCGAGCACCGGCCCCGTCGAGTCGAGCTGGGCGAAGTCGGAGGTCGCGGCGCGCCAGTGGAAGGGCGGGTTGTGCCCGCCCGACGACCAGTCGAGCCGGCCCGTCGTCCCGTCCAGGACGCCGACGAACAGGCTCATGAACTTCCCGCCCGTCATGTCCTTGCACAGGAACTCGTTGAGCATGGTCATCGCGACGCCCAGGTCGGGCACCGTCTTCGCGAACGACCGCAGGAACGCCCGCGCCTCGGCCATGACCAGGGCGGAGCCGAGCCCGTGCCCGGACACGTCGCCGACGGCGATCCAGGTGCGCCCGCCCTCGCCCTCGATGAAGTCGTAGTAGTCGCCGCTGGCGTCCTCGCAGAGCTCGTTGCA
>CAZJJQ010000521.1:0-3378 GCA_964546345.1 uncultured Planctomycetales bacterium | reverse complement strand
GTCCGGCGCCGGCGCGCCGGACGGTCGCGACGGTCACTTCAGCCGCGCACGCAGCCTCGCGGCCCGCGCACGGACGTCGGCGAACCGCTCGTCCCACGCCGTGGCGTCCACGTGGTCGAGGGCGCCGCGGGCACCGTCCTGGTCGCCCGCCTCGAGCCGCTCCTCCACGAGCGACAGCCATCCGTCCGGCTCGTTCGGCCGCAGCTCGGTCACGCGGAGCCACAGCCCCGCCGCGAGATCGTGACGGTTCGCCGCCGAGCGCCGCTTCGCGAGCTCGCGCCATCCGTCGGGCTCGGCGGGCATCGCCTCGACGAGGTTCGTCAAGGCGCGCTCGGCCGACCGCTCGTCGCCCGCGTGCGCGAACCGCGCCGCGAGCTCGGGGTAGGCCGCGAGGTTCTTCGGGGCCGAACGCAGGGAGGCGAGCAGCGCCTCGATCCCTCCGGCGGCGTCGCCCGTCGCGTCGAGCGCGCCGAGCAGCAGCGTGTGCACCTCGGCGTCGGCGGGATCGAGCTCGCGCGCCGCGCGGGCCCAGGCGATCGCGCGGTCGTTCCGGCCGCGCTGACGGTAGAGCAGGGCGACCGCCTTCCGGATCGTGGGGGCGTCGAGGCCGCTCCCCGCCACCTCCGCCTCGTAGGCCGCCGCCCAGGCGTCGAGGTCCTTCGCCTCCGCGAGCACCTGCCGCAGGGTGCCCAGGGCCTCCTGCCGTTCCTCCGACGCGCCGCCGCGCGCGACGATGGCGGCGGCCGCCGCCTTCACCGCGGCGTCGGTCTCCCCGAGGCCCGAGCGGGCGCGCGCGAGGAGCTGGTACCACTCGGACAGCTGGGCGTCCGGGCCCCCGCCGCCCCCCGCCTCCCGGCGCATCCGGATCGCGTCCTCCACCCAGGTCGCCGCCGCCCGAGGCTGCGTGGCCTCGTAGGCGGCCTGCGCCAGCTGGAACGCCAGGTAGGGCTGCCACTCCTTCCGGCCCTTCCAGCGCTCGACGGCGCTCTCGAGCGCCCGCAGCGCGTCGGCGTCGCGCCCGAGCCCGTGGAGCACCGCGGAGGCGAGCACGACCGCCGTCGCGTCGCCCGGCTCCTCCCGGAGCCAGCGTTCCACGTGGGGGAGCGCCTCGGCGAAGCGGCCGTCCTCGCGCAGCCACTGGGCGAGGGTGTGGCGCACGTCCACCGGGTCCTTGCCGTGGGCCAGGAGCATCTGGAGCGTGTCCACGGCCTCGCGACGGAGGCCGAGCCCTTCGCGCTGGTAGACGGCCGCATTGAGGGCGATGGAGGGACGGTCGGCGTTCACCTCCGCGACCCGGGCCGCGACGGCGGCGAAGTCGGCCTGGTGCTCGCCCCAGAAGGAGCCGTGGCTGCGGTGGCAGAAGCCGCCGCTCGGCCACGAGGAGCCGCCCGTGAGGTCCTGCTCCAGGTGGCGCAGCACGAGGGGCAGGAGGCGCGGCTCGAGCGCGCCGATGCGCCCGGCCTTGTGCCGCCAGTACGCCATGCTGCCGCCCATGCGGGACCAGGTGTCCACGCCGATGCGGGCGAGCCACGGCGCCTCGCCTTCCGTGCGATCGAGGGCGACGGAGAGCGCGGGGATCGGGCCGCGCAGGTCCTCGAGGTGGGAGAGCTCGTTCTGGAGCAGCTGGGTCGCTTCGAGCGGCACGCGGTCGAGGATCGCGCCGAGGCGCTGCCGGACGAACGCCTCGAGCTCGGACGAGGGGGGCACGAACGCGGCTCCGCTGCCCCCCTTGGGGTGGAGCGAGGCGTGGAGGCCGAGCCGTTCGGAGAGCTCGTTCGCGGGGCCTTCGAGGAGGGAGCGCTCGAGGGTCGCGCGCGCCGCGCGGTAGAGGTCGGCGCCGGCGCCGAGGCTCGTGGCCCCGCCGCGGAGCAGCGCGCCCACGTAGAGGCGGTGGAGGCGCAGCCGCAGCCGGTCGCGTACGCCCACGCGCGGCTCGTGGTCGAGATCGTCGAGCAGGCGGGTCTCCGCCTGCCTCCAGCGGCCCATCGCGCTCCACCAGTCGAGGAGCGCGCCGTACGGCGCGTCGAGCTCGGGGACCGGCGCGCCTCCGAAGGCGTCGCGCGCCTCGGCGACGAGCGCCGCGAGGCGGTCCACGGCCTCGGGGCCCCGCTGATGCGACCACAGCGTCCTCGCGAGCGGGAAGCCGAGGGCGAGACGCTCGCGGGCCGATTCGGCGGCGGCGAGGAGGGCCTCCAGCTGCTCGAGCTGCTTCGCGGCGATGCCCGCCTCGGCCGGCTTGCCGAGGGAGGCGAGGTAGCCGGCGTACAGGCGTCGCTCCCCGTCCGCGAAGCCGCCCTCGAAGGCCTGGGCGAGCGCGGCGATCGCGGCGGTCCCGTGGGCGGGGTCCGCCTGGGGCACGTGGGCCGCCCGGCGTTCCACGGCGGCGAGCACGAGCCGCAGGCCGCGGCGATCGGTCGGGTCCGTGGCGCCAGGGAGCAGCTGCTGGAGCCGTGCCGCGAGCGCCTGGCACGTGGCCTCCTCGTGGACCTGCTCGATCACGGAGCCGACGCGGCCGACGAAGTCGTAGACCGCCTCCGGGGAGTGCCCCACGACCCCGTCGGCGAGGCTCTCGAGCAGGCGGAAGTCCTTCGTGCTCCGGTACATCCGCTCCGGGATCCCGAGCATGGGCGCCGGGCGCTCCGTCGTGCGGAGGAAGACGCGCAGGACGCGGAGTGCCTCGGGATCGAGCTCGGCGGGCACGCCGGGCCCGGAGCGCTCGAGACGGCTCGCCTCCTGCCACAGGCGGTTGTTGAGCTGCCACTCGGGCTGCGCCTCGAGCGCGCGGTCGAGGGCGCGGTCACGGCGGGCGTCCTCCTTCGCGACCAGGTGGCCGTTGGCGAGCAGGGTCCAGGCCTCGGCCGGCAGGTCGCCCAGCGTGGAGGCGGTCTCGAGGGTGCTCACGGCCTCCGGCAGGCGCCCGGTCTCCGCCTGGAGGTAGGCGAGGGCCAGGCGCCAGGTGAGGTCGGCCTCTTCCGGGCGGATCCAGCCCGCGAGCGTCCGTTCGAGCGCCTCGGCGCGGTCGAGCGCGACGAGGAGGCGGAACGTCTCCGCGCGCGCGTCGAGACGCGGGTCCTTGCTCGCCTCGCGTTCGGCGAGCCAGGCGACCACGCGGTCGGCCAGGCCCTCCGGAGCGCGGCGCCGCGTGGCGAGGTACTCGAGCACGAGGGTGGCCCGGCGGGCGCGCAGACGATCGAGGGGCTCCTCGTCGGCGGTGGGCGTGTCGGCGAACAGGGCCTTCGCGGCCTCCTCCACGGCCGGCGCGTCCGCGCCGCCCTCCGCGGCGTAGCCCAGGCGCTCGAGCTCGAGCCACGGGCGATGCTCCGCGGGGGCGGCCGGCAGGGCCGCGGCGAGGCGGGTCGCCGTCTCCGCGGCGGCCTT
>CAZJJQ010000520.1:0-3381 GCA_964546345.1 uncultured Planctomycetales bacterium | reverse complement strand
GCCGGGGTCGGCGGGACCGGCGAGGGCGTGGGCGCGGGCGCCGGGGGGCGGACCGGCTGGCCGCCGGCCGGAGCGGGGGGCGTCGAGCCGGCCGCGAGACGCTCCTTCACGAGCCGGGTGATGTCGAGACCCTGGTCGGCGTAGAGGACCTGGCGCACGACGACCTGGGGGCCGAAGTCGCGGGGGCCGGTGAGGTCGAGGCGTTCGTCGGCCTTCGCGAGCACCAGCGTGTACTGGCCCTCGCGGGCGATCTGGGCGATGGTGCCGCGGATCTGGCCGTAGAGGCCCTCGAGCGCGTCGGCGTAGGCTGCGTCCGCCTGGCTCGCGCGCCACTTCAGCTCGAACTCGCTCTCGGCGTTGGTGCGGGCGAACTGCTCGAGGAGCTTCTTGCGCTGGGGATCGGCCTTCGTCATGACCTGGATCTGGCCGTCGAGCTGCCGCAGCTTGTCCTCCTGCGCCTGCTTGTAGGCCTTGAGCTGCTCGGCCGCCGCGCGGTTGTTGGCGTCGATCACCCGGCGCCCCGGGGCCGTGTCGATCACGTCGGCGATGTCCACCACGGCGACCCGGCCGTACGAGACGGGCTCCGCGTGGGTCGGGACGCCGCGCACGAGGAGGGCGACGCCGACGCCCAGCGTGAGTCCGAGGGCGAGGAGCGGTCCGGTTCGACGCATGGAATCCTCCGGGAGGGGGCTACGACGCGGGGATTGTCGGGTCTGTCCCGGGATGTGCCACGCGGAAAACCCCCCGTGCAAGCCCCCCGGTGGGGCCGCGCAGCCGGCACCGGGGCCGCGGGACGGGGCCTCGCGGGGCACCGGAGGCGGGCCCGCGGCACGCCCCCTCCCCCCGCGCCCCCCACCTCCCGCTGGACCCCTCGGCCCGCGCGGCCCGGGCCGGCGTCAGAAGTCGCGGGCCAGGCTGAAGGAGACGAACAGGGTGCGGTCCTCGTCCTGCTTGACGAGCGGGTAGGCGAAGTCGATCGCGAAGGGTGCCCCGAGCTGGGGGATCGTGATGCGGAGGCCCGCGCCGACGGACAGGCGGGGCAGGAACGCGTCGGCGTCGCGGATGGAGGTGCCGAGCGTGCCGGCGTCCACGAAGGCGACGGCATCGATGATGTCCATGAGCGGGTGCTGGTACTCGACGGTCCCGTAGAGGGTGAACTCGCCGCCCATGGGGCGGTAGTTGCTGTGCGGCCCGACCTCGCGGGAGGCGAAGCCGCGCACCGTGCCGCGACCGCCCATGTAGAAGCGCGAGAACGGGGGCACCTCGGGGGTGTCGCCGAACGCGTCGGAGACGCCCACCGAGCCAAAGAGGGTCACGTAGCTGCGGCGGCCCTCGTCGTCCTCCCCGACGAACCAGCGGTGGTCGTGGTCGGCCTGCAGCTTGACGAAGTCGATGTCGCCGCCGAGGAAGCCGCCGACGTACTCGAAGCGCAGGCTCGTCGAGGACTTGTTGCCGGGACGCGCGGCGTTGTCCACCTGGCGGAGGGAGAGCGCCCCCGTCAGCGTGCGGACGTCGTGCTCGCCCTCGAACAGGAACACCCCGGGCACGGCGTAGGACCGCACCTCGTCGATCGTCTTCAGCTCGTGGCCCCAGCCGAGGGCGGCCGTGAGGATGGTGGTGTCGTCGGCGGCGCGGTAGAGGGGGTAGGCGAGGCGGAAGTCGTAGCCGGCGGCGGACTCGCGGTAGCCCTCGCGGTAGGAGATCGTCTTGTGGAGGCCGACGTCGAAGTCGAAGTTGGAGCCGAAGAGGTGCGGCTCGCCGAACCGCACGCCGAACTGGCTCGTGACCGTGCCGGGCACCAGGAAGATGTTGAAGCGCTGGCCGCCGCCGGTGAAGGCGCGCCCGGAGGTGAGGTCGTCCCACGAGCGGGCCGGCCGCGCGATGTCGAAGTTGCGCTTGTTGAAGGAGAGGTTGGCGGAGAGGCCGCCCTCGCCGGACAGGGCCACGCCGACGTTGAGCTTGCCGGTCTTGCCCTCCACGACCTCGTACGTCACGTCCTTCAGGTCGCCGATCTCGCGGCCGTCGGGGCCGATCACGTCGTCGATGCGGCGGGTCACCCGGTCGAAGTAGCGGAGGTCCCGCAACCGGGTGAGGCCGCGGTCGAGCTCGTTGCGGTCCACGTAGTCGCCGGGAGCGACGCGCACCTCGCGGCGCAGCACCTTGTCGCGGGTGTACTCGTTGCCCACGAACGCGACGCGGCCGACGCGCAGCTTGCGTCCCTCGCGGATGGTCAGGGCGACGTCCACGACGCGGCCCTGAGCCCGGGGACGCAGCTCGGCGCGTTCGACCTGCGCCTCGAGGTACGAGCGGCGGAAGTACTCCTCGCGGATCCGCTCGCGGCCCTTGTCCTCCACCTTGCCCGAGTAGGTGGCGCCGGGCACGAGACCGAGCCAGCCGCGGACCGCGTCCTGCGTGAACCACGCGAGGTCCTCGGCCGGCATCGCGCCGGGCCCCGTCGTCTCGCGGACCTGCTCGACGAGCACCTCTCCCACCGCGTACAGCTCCCCCTCGACCACGGCGATCACGATCACGACCTTCGACTTGTCGTCGGAGAACCGCAGGTCCTCGAGCGCGACCTCGGCGTCGAGGTAGCCCTCGGCGCGGAACAGCCGGCGCACCTCGACGAGGTCCTCGCGGAGGGTCTCCTCGCTGAAGGTGCTCGAGGAGAACAGGCCGGAGGTCTTCGTCTGCATCGCCTCGAGGATGCGCTTGCGCGGCACGGTGGAGGTGCCCGCGATCACGATCTCGTCCACCTTGACCCCGGGGCCCTCGACCACCGTGAACACGACGCGCAGGCCGCCGCCGGAGAGCGCCGCCGGCGTCGAGAGGGCCACGTCCGCGAACGGATGCCCCTTGCGCCGGTAGAGGCTCCCGATGTCCTCGCGGTCGAGGTCGGCCTTGCGCTTGTCGAAGGGGTAGCCGGCGCGCGTGTGGAGGCCGAGCCCGAGGATCTCGTCCTCCTTGATGTCCTCCAGGCCGTTGAAGGTGACCTCGCGGACGATCGGGTTCTCCTTCACCACGAACCGGAGCACGATCCCGCCCGGCACGTCCACCTGCTCGGTCCGGATCTCCTCGAAGAACTCGTAGAGGACCGCGGTGTCGGCGTCGAGGACCACCTTGTCGAGGCGGCGCCCCTCCTTCGTCCGCAGCTTCACCTTCATCATCTCGGTGGCGTAGATCGAGTTCCCCGAGAACTCGATGCGCACGACGAGGGGCTCGGCCCCGACCCCGGGCGAGCCCGAGGACGGCGGGGGCGAGAACGTCGCCCCGGATGGCGGCGGGACGGGGACCGAAGGCGGGACGGCCGGCGGCGGGTTCGGGAAGGCAGGGGGCGGCGGGGGCGAGACGGGCGGACTCGCCGGGGGAGGCGGCGACACGACC
>CAZJJQ010000519.1:0-3389 GCA_964546345.1 uncultured Planctomycetales bacterium | reverse complement strand
AGGGGCTCCAGTGGAACGATCCGTCGATCCCGTGGGTGGACACGGTCGTCTTCATGAAGCCGTTCTGGGTGGCCCGCGTCGTCGGCGGGGCGCTCATCTACGCGGGCGTGGTCGTCTTCCTCTACCTCGTGCTCCGCAGCGTCGGCCGCACGGGCGAGGAGCCCGCGACGACGCCCGCGGCGTCCGCTCCGGTGAACGGCTAGGAGGCGCCCATGATCCCCAACCCGCTCGTCAAGGCCGACCGCAGCGCCCTCGCGCTGTTCCTCCTCGCCCTGATCTTCTTCTTCGTGGGCGGCCTGCTCACGACGCTCTTCCCGGCCGTCGTCGAGGACTCCTGGCGCGTGCCGGTCGCCGGGGCGGCGCCGCTCTCCGACGTGGAGGCGCGCGGACGCGAGATCTACAAGCGGGAGGGGTGCTGGTACTGCCACACCCAACAGGTACGCAAGCTGCCCGCGGACGTGGCCCGCTTCGGCTGGCGCGGCACCGAGGCGCCGGTCAGCATCCCCGCCGAGTACGCGAACGACGCGCCGCACTTCCTCGGCACCCGCCGGATCGGCCCCGACCTCTCGCGGGTCGGCGGCAAGTACGATCGGAGCTGGCACCTCGCCCACTTCCGCAACCCGCGCGACCTCGTGCCCGGCTCGGTCATGCCTCCCTTCGCCTGGATCGCGAACGACCCCGTGGAGTTCGAGGCCCTGCTCGCCTACCTCCAGACGCTCGGGCGGTCGCGTGACTGGCGTCCGAACCACGACTACGAGAAGTAGGGCCGCACGCCCTCGAAAGGACGACCATGAGCACCGAAGCCGGATCCCCCGAGTCGGAGCCCCACGTCTACCCGAGCGGCGTGCAGGAGAGCCACGGCGGGGCCATCCCGATCGTGCTCAAGCTGACGTACGTCGGGTTCGTGCTCTTCGGCCTCCTCTACTTCTTCTTCTGGCGGCACGGTTCCGGCTCGGCCCTGGTCGAGGAGTACAACCGGCTCACCGGGGTGAAGTAGGGGCGCCCCCGACTCCATGGATCGACCGTCCACCGGTGTCGGCGCCGGGACCCCGCTCCCGGTCGCGCCGCCTGCGGAGGCGGCCCGCCCTCCGGCCGGGGGCGGCACGGCCCCGTTGCCTCCGCCCGCACCCCGCTTCGCCCGCTGGCGCCGCGCGGTGCAGGGCGCCGTGCTCGTCGCGCTCGTGCTGGCCCCGTTCGTGGAGCTCCTCCGGTTCGACCTCGAGGAGGGCGTGCTGGTCCTCGCGGGGCGCCACCTCCACCCCGGGCAGGACCTGTGGGTCGTGTTCGGCCTCGTCCTCGTCGGCCTGCTCTGGGTGTTCGGCGGCGCCCTGATCCACGGGCGGCTCTGGTGCGGGTGGTTGTGCCCCCAAACGCTCTCGAGCGAGCTGGCGACGAAGCTGGAGGCGCGCGTGTACGGCAAGGGCCGGGCGGCGCGACGCACGCCCGGGCGCGACCTCGTCTACGGCACCCTCGTCGTCGCGGCCGCCGCGCTCCTCTCCGCCGCCGCGGTGAACTACTTCCTCGCGCCGGGGCAGCGCCTGGCGCCGCCGCCCGGCGCGTGGGTCGCCTGGGGCGTCCTGACCGCGCTCGCCGCCGCCGACTTCCTCTGGATCCGCCACGCGTTCTGCCTGAAGATCTGCCCCTACGGGGTGCTGCTCCAGCTCGTGCAGGATCCGAAGACCCTCCGGGTCGGCATCGCCGACGAAGACCGCGCGCGGTGCCTGGAGTGCAAGGCCTGCGACCGGGTGTGCTTCATGGACGTGAGCCCCCGGGATCGCGACCGGCACACGGACGCCGCCTGCCTGCTGTGCGGGCTCTGCGTGGACGCCTGCGATCGCGTCTTCGCGCGCCGCGGTCGCGAGGGCATCCTCCATCTGCGCTTCCCGTCGGGCCGGCCGGGCTGGCCTCGATGGCTCTCCCGCGTCGGCCTCTCCGACGCCCGCCGCCTCGGGCTCGCGCTCGTCACGATCGCCGTGGCCGTGGGCGCGCTGCTGGTCCTGCGATCCCGCGAGGGGCTCTCGCTCTCGGTGCGGCCCCGCTACGACGAGAGCGCCAAGTCCGCCGCCGGCGTGGTCGAGAACGTGTTCGACGTCACGGTGTCCAACGGCGAACCCGCGGCTCGCACCTTCGCCGTCGTCGTGGACGGGCTGCCCGGGCTCGTGCTCGAGGAGAGCGGACGCGTTACGGTCCCCGCCGGAGGGCGGACGACCCTGCGCCTGCGCCTGCGCCTGCCCGCCGCCTCGGCCACGACCGCGGGCTCGCATCCGGTCGTGGTGCGCCTGCTGGCCGAGGACGGTCGCGGGGTCCTCGAGCGTCCGGCCACGTTCTTCGTCCCCGAGGGCGTCCGCGGGCGGTGACCCGCCGTCCCGCCGCCGCGGGGCGAAGCCGTCCCCCGCGCCTGCTCGCGTTCCGAGGGCTACGAACGCCGCCGTCGGGCAAGATGGGCGGCCCGAGCATGCGCGCCACCACCGCCCCTGACGCCGCGTTCTGCGCTCACTGCGGGCTCCCCTCGGCGGCGCACGGCCCCCGTCGCGTCGTGGACGGCGCCCCGCGCGCCTTCTGCTGCCTCGGCTGCTCCATCGCCTTCGGGCTCGCCGGCTGGGCGGGGCGCGAGGGCGGCAGCGAGGCCACGGTCTGGCTCGCGCGCCTCGCGCTCGGCGTCGTGCTCTCGATGATCGTCATGTCGATCGCGTGGGTCGAGTACTTCGACCCCGTCTCGGCCGCCTCGGACGAGTACCGCCGCTTCGCCCCGCTCGCGATGTTCGTGGCCGCGACGCCCGTGGTGCTCCTGCTGGGGCTCCCGTACGCCTACGGCGCCTTCGCCGCCCTCAGCGCTCGCCGGATCTCCGCGGACGTGCTGATCGCCGTCGGCATCTTCGCGGCGTACGTGGGCTCCGTCGTCGGGCTCGTCACGGGCGCCTCGAACGCCCTGTTCCTCGACACCGCCTCCGGCCTCGCCACCCTCGTCACCGTGGGCCGCTGGCTCGAGGCGACGGCGAAGGAGAGCGCTGCCCGGCGCCTGCGCGAGTTCCTTTCGGATGCCGAGCGCCCCGCGGTCCGCCTCGCGCCCGGGGCGGGCCTCTCCCGCCCCGGCGCCGAGACCTCCGTGCGCGCCGCCGAGCTCGCCCTCGGCGACCGCGTCCTCGTGCGCCCGGGCGAACGGGTGCCCGCGGACGGCGTGGTGGACGAGGGCCGCGCCCTCGTGGACGAGGCGGCGCTCACGGGCGAGCCGCTCCCCCGCGCCGTGGGTCCGGGCGACGCGGTCGCCGCGCCCGTGGTGCCCACCGACGGCCCGCTCGTCGTGCGCGTCACGGCGACCGGCCGCTCCACCCGTCTCGGCGAGGTGGCGGCGGTGCTCGCGAAGGCGCGCGCGGAGAGGTCGCCGCTCG
>CAZJJQ010000518.1:0-3394 GCA_964546345.1 uncultured Planctomycetales bacterium | reverse complement strand
GACGCGCGGCGCCTGCTCAACGTGCTCGAGGGGGCGGCGCGCCACGCCGTCGCGCGCGGCCACGCGCGGGGGATCGCGCTCGACGACGTCCGCGAGGCGGCCCAGCGCCGCATGGCCCTCTACGACAAGGGGGGCGACGCGGCGTACGACGCCCTCTCGGCGTTCCACAAGAGCCTGCGCGGGAGCGATCCCGACGCGGCGCTCTACTGGATGGCGCGGATGCTCGAGGGCGGCGAGGACCCGCGGACGATCGTGCGGCGGATGGTGGCCATGGCGTGCGAGGACGTGGGGCTCGCCGACCTCCACGCGACGCGCGTCGCCCTCGAGGCGAACGAGGCGGTGGCGGTGCTGGGCCTCCCCGAGGCCGAGCTGGCCATGGTCCGCGCGGTCATCTACCTGGCGGCGGCGCCCAAGTCGAACGCCGTGGTCCTCGCCATGGGCCGCGCGCACGACGCCGCGAAGGCGACGCCGGACCTGCCGGTGCCCCTCCACCTGCGCAACGCCCCGACGGCGCTCGCGAAGGAGTGGGGCCACGGCGAGGGCTACCGCTACCCTCACGACGCCAAGCACGCGTTCGTCGCCCAAGACTACCTCCCCCGGGCCCTCGTGGGCCGGCGGTTCTACGAGCCGGTCGAGGTGGGCGACGAGCGCGAGATCGCGAAGCGGGTCGCGTGGTGGCGGAGCCAACGGCAGAAGGCCGCGGACGCGGCCGGACCGGAGACGACGACGTGATCGACGCAGCGCTCGCCATCGCGGAGGAGGCCGGGGCCCTGCTCCTCGAGCGCTTCGGGCGGCTCTCCGGCGCCGAGGTCGAGCGCAAGGGGCCCCGCGACCTCGTGACCGCCGCCGACCGCGACGCCGAGGCCCTGATCACGCGTCGCCTCCAGGAGGCGTTCCCCGATCACGGCCTCCTGGCGGAGGAGGGAGCGCGCGTCGAGGCGGGCGACGGCCCGACGTGGATCGTCGATCCGCTCGACGGCACGACCAACTTCGTCCACGGGATCCCGTTCTTCTGCGTCAGCCTGGGGCTCGTCGAGGCGGGCCGGCCGCTGCTCGGGGTCGTGCACGCGCCGGCGCTCGGGCAGACCTTCTGGGGAGGGCCCGGCCAGGGCGCGCACGAGGGCGACCGCCCCGTCTCGGTGAGCGTGACCCCGATGCTCTCCGAGGCGGTCCTCGCCACGGGGTTCGCCTACGACATCGACCGGATCGCGGACGACAACCTCGACGTCCTGGCCCGCATCGCGCGCGTCGCCCGGGGGATCCGGCGCCTCGGCAGCGCGGCGCTCGACCTGGCCTACGTCGCGTCGGGACGTCTGGACGGGTACTGGGAGTTCCATCTCAAGCCGTGGGACGTGGCCGCGGGGGCCGCCCTCGTCCGTGCCGCCGGCGGCACCGTCACCGACCTGCGCGGTGGCGACGACTGGCTGCACGGCCGGCACGTGATCGCGACGAACGGGATCCTGCATGAGGACCTGCGGCGCAGGGTGGGCGTGCCGAAGGCGTTGTAGGGACCCTCCGCCCCCGCCGCCCCCCACCTCCCGGCGAACTGGGCCCCCCCGGTGGACGCGCGTGGGGGCCCCCGGCACGCACAATCCAGGGTGGTTTCCTGCGCCGGGGCTGGGCGTCCCCGCTTGACCCCCCTCCCGCCCGGGTTACCGTCGGCCCCCTCTGTCCCCGATTTCCCCCTGAAATCCTCCGCGGCCCCCGGGGCCCCGGTCGAGCCCCCCAGCCCTCATGGCCTACCGCGCGGACCTGCCGCTGATCGTCCAGAGCGACAGGTCCCTCCTCCTCGAGCTGGGGGGGCCCCACGCCGACGCCTGCCGCGACGCCCTCGCGCCGTTCTGCGAGCTCCTGAAGTCGCCCGAGCACGTCCACACGTACCGGATCACGCCGATCTCGATCTGGAACGCGGCCTCCGCGGGCCTCTCGGCCGACGAGATGGTGGGGGCGCTCGAGCGCTTCTCCCGGTTCGATCTCCCGAAGAACGTGCTGAAGGACGTCCGGGAGCTCCATCGGCGGTTCGGGCGGCTCCACCTGGACCGCGGGCCGGCCGGTCGGGTGCCGGGGCTCACGTTGACCGCGGACGACCCGCTCCTGCTCGACGAGGTGGCTCACCATCCCCTGGCGAAGGCCCTCGTACGTCCTCTGCCCGACGGGACCCTCGGGGTCCTCGAGGAGCACCGGGGCGAGATCAAACAGGCGCTCGTCCGCATCGGGTGGCCCGTCGAGGACCGGGCGGGCTACGTGGACGGGGGCCCGCTCCGCATCGCCCTGCGGGAGACCACGACCGACGGTCGCCCCTTCGGCCTGCGCGACTACCAGGCCGAGGCGGTCGCGGCCTTCTGGCGCGACGGCGGGCCGCTCGGCGGCAGCGGCGTCGTCGTGCTCCCGTGCGGCGCGGGCAAGACCGTGGTGGGGCTCGGGGTCATGGCGCGCTGCGGTCGCAAGACGCTGGTGCTCACGACGAACCACACGGCGGTCTCGCAGTGGCGGCGCGAGCTCCTGACGAAGACGCACCTCGGGGAGGAGGACGTCGGCGAGTACACGGGGCTCACGAAGGACGTGCGGCCCGTGACGATCGCCACGTACCAGATCCTCACGCATCGCAAGAGCAAGACCGACGAGTTCACGCACTTCGACCTGTTCCAGCGCGACGACTGGGGCCTCATCGTCTACGACGAGGTGCACCTGCTGCCCGCGCCCGTGTTCCGGCTCACGGCGGGCATCCAGGCCACGCGCCGGCTCGGGCTCACCGCGACGCTCCTGCGCGAGGACGGCCGCGAGGTGGACGTGTTCAGCCTGATCGGCCCGAAGCGCTTCGAGGTCCCTTGGAAGGTGCTCGAGCGCCGGGGCTACATCGCCGAGGCCGCGTGCACGGAGATGCGGATCCCGCTCCCGCGCGAGCTGCGCGAGCGGTACGTGGTGGCCGACCGTCGCGGGAAGTTCCGCCTCGCGTCGGAGAACCCCGCGAAGCTCGACGCCCTCGACGCGCTGCTCGCGCGGCACCGGGGCGAGCGCGTGCTGGTGATCGGCCAGTACCTCGACCAGCTCCACGAGACCGCGACGCGGACCGGGGCCCCGCTCATCACGGGGGAGACGCCCCCCGAGGAGCGGCGTCGCCTCTACGACGGATTCCGCGACGGCACCGTCCCCGTGCTCGTCGTCTCGAAGGTGGGCAACTTCGCGGTGGACCTGCCGGAAGCGGGCGTGCTCGTCCAGCTCTCGGGGACGTTCGGCTCGCGGCAGGAGGAGGCGCAGCGCCTCGGCCGGGTGCTCCGCCCGAAGGAGGACGGTCGCGGGGCGCGCTTCTATTCGCTCGTCTCGCGCGAGACGACCGAGGAGGGGTTCGCCCAGCACCGCCAGCTGGTCCTGACGGAGCAGGGCTACGCGTACG
>CAZJJQ010000517.1:0-3407 GCA_964546345.1 uncultured Planctomycetales bacterium | reverse complement strand
CTGGAGGGCGTGCACCTCGAGGTAGGGGCGCACGCCCCAGTCGGCGTGGAGGGAGCTCGGGCGCCCGGAGCTCACGCGTTGAGGATGTGGATCGCGTGCTTGTGGACGGCCTCGGCGGCCTCCATGAGCGACTCCGGCATCGTCGGGTGCGCGTGCACCGTGAGGCCCACGTCCTCGGCGGTGGCGCCCATCTCGATGGCGAGCGCGATCTCGGCCGTGAGGTCGGCCCCGGCGTAGCCGACGATCGTCGCGCCGAGCAGGAGGTCGGTGGCCTCGTCGGCGATCAGCTTGACGAAGCCGTCGGTCTGGCCCACGGCGAGCGCCTTCCCGAGCGCCGTGAGCGGGAACTTGCCGACGCGCACCTTGCGACCGGCCGCCTTCGCCTCGTGCTCCTGGAGGCCCACGGTGCCGATCTCGGGGTCGGTGAAGATGCCCGACGGCATCGCCTTCACGTCGTACGCGGTGGGCCTCCCGGCGGCGTGCTCGGCCGCGACGATGCCCTCCTTGCTGGCCTTGTGCGCGAGCCAGGGGAGGCCCGCGACGTCGCCGATCGCGTAGAGGTGCGGCACGTTGCTCCGGCGGTGCTCGTCCACCAGCACGTGGCCGCGCCCGTCGAGCTTGACGCCCAGCGCCTCGAGGCCGAGGTCCTGGCTGTTCGGCTTGAAGCCGACGGCCACGAGGACCACGTCCGCCGGCAGCCGCTGGGTCTCGCCGTCCGGGCCGGTCGCGGTCACGAACGTCTTGCCCTTCTCGCTGACCAGCCCGCCGGCCTTCGTGCTCTTCAGGATCGTCGCGCCGCGCTTGATCAGGCTCTTCTCGAGGACCTTCACCGCCTCGGCGTCGATGCCCGGCAGCAGCGAGTCGGTCAGCTCGACCACGGTCAGCTTGCTGCCGAGCTTGAGGAAGACCATGCCCATCTCGAGGCCGATCACGCCGCCCCCGATGACCACCAGGTGCTCGGGCACACGGTCGAGGTCGAGGATCTCCTTCGACGTCATCACGACCTTGCCGTCCACCGGGAAGGTGGGCAGCGCGACCGGACGTGCGCCCGTGGCGACGATGCACTTGTCGAACTCGAGGGTCTCGACCTTGCCGTCGGCCAGGGTCACGCTCATGGCGTGCGCCGAGGTGAGCTTCGCCGACCCGTTGATCACCGTGACGCCGTTCTTCGCGAGGAGGAACCCGACGCCCGTCGTCAGCCGCTTGACGATGCCGCTCTTCCACTCCTGCAGCTTCTTGCCGTCCACCCTGGGGGCGTCCACCAGGAAGCCGAAGGTGTCTGCGTGGCGGATCTTCTCGAACAGGCCCGAGGCGTGGATCAGGCTCTTGGAGGGGATGCAGCCGTAGTTGAGGCAGACCCCGCCGATGCGGTCCCGCTCGACGACGGCGGTCTTGAGCCCCAGCTGGCCGGCGCGGATCGCGGCCACGTACCCGCCGGGACCGGCCCCGATCACCACCAGGTCGAATCGCGTGCCCATGTCGGATCTCCTCGGGGGGGCGGCGGCGCCCTCCTCGCTGCGGGGTGGGGTCAGACCGGCTCGCCCCGCTCGAGGCGGGCGCGCTGGTCGGCCAGATGGGGGGGGAGCGTCGCGTAGACGTCGGAGAACAGCGTCTCGAGCGCGGGCGCGGGGGCCGCCTCGACGGCGGCGATCGCGTCCGTGATCCGCTTGCCGGCGACCGCGAGGAACGCCTCCTCGCGCGCATCGTCCCACTCGCCGCGGGCGACCAGCCAGGCGCGGTGGCGTTTGAGCGGATCCTTCTTCTCCCAGGCCTGCGCCTCCCGTTCGTCCCGGTACTTGGTCGGGTCGTCGGAGGAGGAGTGCCCGCCCAGGCGGTAGGTCAGGCACTCGATGAAGGTGGGGCCCTCGCCGCGCCTCGCGCGCGCCACGGCCGCCGCGGCGGCGACGTAGCAGGCGAGGACGTCGTTGCCGTCCACGCGCAGCCCGGGCATGCCGTAGGCCATCGCCTTCACGGCGATCGTCTCGGACGCGGTCTGCATCCGCACGGGCACCGAGATGGCCCACTGGTTGTTCTGGCAGACGAACACCGCCGGGGCGCGCCACACGGCGGCGAAGTTGAGCCCGGCGTGGAACTCGCCCTCGCTGGTGGCGCCGTCGCCCATGTAGCCGCCGACCACGACGCGATCGCCCCGGATCTGGGCCGCCCGGGCCGCACCCGCCGCCTGGGTGACCTGGGTCGCGATGGGCGAGGAGAGCGAGACGTAGTGGTGCGGGCCGTCGCTGTAGTGGCAGGGCATCTGCCGGCCGCGGGTCACGTCCATGGCGTTGCCGAAGCACTGCGCGACGTAGTGCTCGAGCGGCATGCCGCGCCACAGGGCGATGGCTCCCTCGCGCAGGGCCGGGAACACCCAGTCGTCGGGACCGAACGCGGCGCCCGTGCCGAGCGTGGCGCCCTCCTGGCCCTTCGCCGTGCCGTAGAAGCCGATCCGGCCCTGCCGCTGCAGGTTGAGCATGCGCTGGTCGAGGGCGCGCTGGAACAGCATCGCCTCCAGCAGGCGCACGCCGAGCCCGGCGGGCAGGGCGGGCACCGGAGCCACCTCGACCCCCTCGGGGTCCACGAGGCCATAGAGGCCCGTGGGGGGCGTCGCGTACGGGTCGGGGGTGACGGCGGGGGGCGCCCCCGTCGCCGTCTTCTGGGCCTTCGCCATGGTCTGCGCCCTCCGTTCGTGCCCGGGCAGGCTCAGATCCCCTCGAGGAGGAGGAGGTTGGGCGTCTCGAGGTACTGGATGACCGTGTTGAGGAAGTGGGCCGCCGTCGCGCCGTCCACGATGCGGTGGTCGAGCGTGATCGAGAGGTTCATCATCTTCCGCACGACGATCTGGCCGCCCCGGACGACGGCGCGGTCGGCGATCTTGTAGACGCCGAGGATGCCGACCTCGGGGTAGTTCAGGATCGGGGTCGCGAGGATGCCGCCGATGGAGCCGGCGCTCGTGATCGTGAAGGTGCCGCCCTTGAGGTCGGCGACCGCGATCTTCTTCGAGCGCGCCGCCTCCGTGAGCCGCGCGAGCTCGGCGCCGATGTCGAGGATCGTGCGGCGATCGACGCCCTTGACCACCGGCACGGTCAGGCCGTCGTCGGTGTCGGTCGCGATCCCGATGTTGTACTCCTTGCGGATCACGTACTCGCCCTTGACGTCGTCCACGAGGGCGTTGATCGCCGGGAAGCGGCGGAACGCCGCGACGAGGGCCTTCATGATGAAGGGCAGGTAGGTGAGCTTCACGCCGCGCTCGGAGGCGAGCTTCTTGGCCTGCTCGCGCAGGGCCACCAGCTCGGTGACGTCGCACTCGTCCACGAAGGTGAAGTGGGGCGAGTGCTGCTTGCTGCGCAGCATCTGCTCCGCGATCCTGCCGCGCAGTCTCTGACACGCGTCGAACAGCGCAGAGCCGG
>CAZJJQ010000516.1:0-3412 GCA_964546345.1 uncultured Planctomycetales bacterium | reverse complement strand
ACGAACCGGCTCGGGTTGCTCCCCATCACCGCCTCCCACAGCTCCTGCGTCACAGGCGTCTCACCGAGCCAGTACCCCTGGGTCAGCTCCACCTCGTGCCGAGGGCCCTCGCCTTTCCAGCGCCCGGCCTCCCCCTCCGGCGCCCGGCCCCCGCGCCGCCGCGAGCGGCCCTTCCGCCTGCGGATCCGCTCCCGCTCCTTCAGGCGCTCGCTCGTCCCCGGCGACACGCGCATCTCGACCGCATCCACCAGCTCCCGCAGCGCCAGGAAGCGGTTGAGCGCGTGCGACCGCTCCCGCGTCCACTTCACCTGCACCAGCTCCGCGCCGAGCCGGTACCCGAGCCGGATCCCGCTCGACGTCTTGTTCACCTTCTGCCCCCCGGGCCCGCCGGCCCGGATCGACGTCTCCTGAACGGTCGCCAGCTCGATCCCGAGCGCCGTGATCCGCGCCCTCAGCGCGTCCTGCTTCGCCTGGGTCACCGGAGCGTCGTCGGGGAATCGCATGGCGAGGATCATCCCCCTCCGCCGGCGGACCGCCCCGTCCCGCCGGCCGTCCCGCGGAGGTGGGGGGCGCGGGGGGGAGGAGGCGTCCGCTGCGTGGGGTGCCCCGCTTCGTGGGGGCGACGGACGCGGGCGTGTCGGAGCCGGGGGTTCGGCGGCGCGAGATCGGCGCCTCGCGACGCAGGGACCGAGGTCCCGGCCCGTCCGCGCCCGACTCTCCTCCCCCCGTCTCGTTCACGCCGCGTGGGTATGATCCCCCGGCGGCGCTGCCCGGCCGCGCAGGGGTCCCTCCCGACGTGCCGACCGACGCCCACCCCCGGCCGCGCCTCCCGGACGACCTCCGCGCCCTCGTCGCCGCCGCGTATCGCGAGGCGCTGGCGGCTCACGGCGACCTCGGCCTCTCCCTCGCCGCTTTCGAGGAGCGCGTCCTCCACAACGCCACGCGCCATGTGCTTGCCGCCGCGGCGACGCCCGCCCCCGACCCGACCGATTCTCCTCCCGCCCCCGCCGCCCCCACCCCTCCATCCCCGCTTCCCCCGTCGGCCGCGATCCTCGACCACGTGCGCGGCGCCGCGCTCGCCGACGTCTGCCTCGCGACCGCCGCCGACACCGGGTCGGAGCGCGCCTGGAGCGCGCTCTCCGCCGGCTGGCGCCCCCGGCTCGAAGGCTTCGCGGTCCGTCGCGGAGCCTCGTCCGCCGACGCCGTCGCCCTCGTGCAGGACCTCTTCGGCGATCTCGCCATGCCCCCGCGCAACGGCCTCGCCCGCACGCTGCTCGGCACCTACGACGGGACGGGCAGCCTCTTCGGCTGGCTCTCCATCGTGCTCCTGCGCCGCCTCGCGGGACGCGCGCGGTCCCGTCGGGACGAGTCGTTCGACGCGCTCGCGCCCGCCGACCGCGATGCCACCGCCCCGCCCCGCGCCCCCGCGCCGAGCGACCCTCGCGCGGACGCCGAGCACCGCGAGGGCATCGACCGCTTCGAACGCGCCCTCACGCGCGCCTGGGCGGCCCTCAGCGACCAGCAGCGCCTGGCCCTCCTCTTCAAGCACCGCGACGGCCTCGCCCAGCGCCGCATCGGCGAGCTCCTCGGGGTGGGGGAGGCGCGCGTCAGCCGCGTCGTGACCGCCGCCCTCGAGGAGCTACGAGCGGCCACCCGCACCGCGTTCTCCGAGGAGGGGGGCGCCGCGCTCCCCCCCGACGCCTGGCGTGCGCTCGAGGCCGTCGTCGCCCGTCACCTGGCAAGGAACGCCGCCGACCCGCGTCCCTCCTCGGGGGGGACGCCCGATCGGACGTCTCCCGGGAGTGGGACCGGCTCCGAGCGGCGCCGGTCGTGAGGTTGCAACGCGCATGAACGACTCCGTCGATCCCCTCGAGGGCTGGATCGGCCGCGGCCCCCCGGCAGGGGCCCCGGGCGCCTGCCCCGACGACAACCAACTCGCGGGCTACGCGGAGGGGCGCCTCCCGGCGGCCCGCCGGCCGGCCCTCGAGGCCCACTTGGCGCGGTGCGAGGTCTGCCGGGGCCTCGTCGCCGCCACCGCCGAGGGGGCCGCAGCGGACGCGGTCGGGGGGGGCCGGCAGCTCCGGCAGGAGCTCCTTTTGGAAGGGATCCGGGAGGGTGGGGGCACGGGGGAGGGGGGCGACGCCGCCTCGACCGCGACGGCAGCGTCGGCGGCTCCTCTCCCCTCCCTCGAGGCCGCCCGGGCGCGCCGATCCCGCCGCTGGGCCCTCGCGGCCGCCGTCGCCCTGTTCGCCCTCGGCGCGGGGCTCGCCTTCCGTGCCTGGAACGGCGATCCGACCCCCGCCCCGTTCGACGTCGCGGTCGCCGCCTCCGCCGAGGACCTCCGGGCCCTCGACCCCACGCTGCTGGCCGAGCTACGCCCCCTCACCCCGGCCGAGCGTGCCGGGGGGGTGGCCGATGCAGCCCGGTCCGGCGTCCGCATCCTCGAGCCCGCCGGCACGCTGCTCTCCCCCCAGGCGCAGGTCGTCTGGGAGCCGGTCCCCGGCGCCACCCTATATGTCGTCACGATCTCGGACGCCAAGACCGGGGCGGCGATCGGCAGCATGAAGACGAAGGGCACCCTGGTCGCCACGGCCGGCAAGGCCCTGCTGGTCCCGGGGGGGGCCTACCTGGTGGAGGTGGTCGCTTCCGGAGACCTGGGCACCCAGAAGGCGAGCCGCGCCTTCCAAGTCGCCACCCCGGAGGTGGCCCGGGAGTTCGCCGCCGCGGCGGACCTGCTCGAGCGCCGGGCGAAGCCGCGGGACGTCGCCTACCTCACGGCGAGCCTGGCCATCCGCCGGGGGCTGCTCCTCGAGGCCGAGAAGGTCCTCGCCCGCGCCGCGGCCCAGGGACCCACGGAGCTCGGGACGAACCACCCGGCGTTCGACGCCACGCTGGACCTGCGCGCTCACGTGCGCCGTCTGCTGTCGTGGGCGCCGGTCCCGACGTCGCGATGAGGCGGCCCGACTCCCTCCGGCGGCGGGCCGGCCTCGTAGGGCTCGGGCTCCTCCTCGTGGTGGGGGGGACCGGCTACGCGGGCGACCCCCCGTCGCCCCCTCCGCCCCCGGCGCCCCCGACCTCCCCCGCGGCGCCGGCGTCCCCGGCCCCACCGGTTCCCCCGGCTCCGGTCGCCGACTCCCGCATCGTGACGCCCGAGGAGCGGGCCGTCGAGGTGCGGGCCGCGATCGCGGCCGGCGACTCGACGTGGCTCGCCGACCTGGCCGCCCGGTCCGACCCGTCGGCGGGGGCCGTGCTGTACGCGCTGTTCGTCGGGGCGCTCGAGGCGACGCCCACGGGCACGCTCGGGGCCGAGCAGGTGGCGCCGCTCCTCGCGTACGTGGGCGCCGTGGAGCGGGCGCCGACGGGGCGCGGGCTCGGCGACGTCGTGCGGCGGTGGGCGGCGATGCCGGCCGAG
>CAZJJQ010000515.1:0-3421 GCA_964546345.1 uncultured Planctomycetales bacterium | reverse complement strand
TCGGGACCAACCGGATCCTAAGTCCGGCGCGTCTGCCAGTTTCGCCACTCTCGCGGGAACGAACGACCACCGGACGGCACGAGCCGGGACCGAGTCTAGCGCCCCGCGGGACGAGGATCATCGTCCGAGCACGAGATCCACGGCACGAAGGAGCATCTCGAAGGGAGCGCCCGCGAGTCGCCCTGCCCGCGTGCGGAAGAGCGACTTCGGAACCGAGTAGAGCTGGGCCGCGTTGGCGAGGGAATCGACAGGAAGCCCCGTGGCCTCCGCCCGGAGCACGAGGGTGCCCGGGGCGTTCGACAGCCGGAGGGAGGAGGTCAGCGGCGCGCACAGCACGGTGGGGATCGCGCTCGCGTTGAAGGTGTCCGCCTGGAGGACGACGACCGGACGGCGGAACGCGGGCCCGGGGAGATCGGAGGGGGGCAGCTCCGTCCACCAGATCTCGGCTTGGCCAATGCCCTCCGCGGCGGTGCTCACCAGGCCTGGTTCCGCAGTGCGTCGATCGTGAGCGCCGTCAGGGCAGGGTCGGGGACGGCGTCGCGGTACGCCTCGTCGAGCGCGGAGCGCAACGCGTCGGGGTCGTGCCGGGCCACGTACTCGGCCACGGCTTCCGCGTACAGCCGGCTGCGGGACTTCCGCAGCCGCTGCGCGAGGAGTTCCGCGGAGCGGAACACCGAGTCAGGAATCGAGACGGCGGTCTTCATACCCAGGGTTATACCCACTTTCGTTCGTCGGGCGACGGGCTCGGAGAAACCCGCGCCATGCCTCGCGCACCTGTCTCGCGCGACGGGCCAGGTCGGTCACAACTTGCATACAGCAATCAATGGACCGGACCCTCCCGCCCCAGGTTGGACGGGGGGGGATGCGTCCCCTATCTTGCGGCCTCCGCGACGGGTTCGAGCCCCTCGCGCGCCATCCCGGCGCGCGGGCCCCGTCCGGCGCTTTGGAGGCGTCATGGCCGAGATGCTGGAAGTCCTCGAGACGGCGGCCAAGAGCGCCAAGCTGCCCTGCGGGCTCACGGCCGACGACCTGAAGACGATGTACCGGGCCATGCTCATGACGCGCCTGTTCGACGCGCGCGGCATGAACCTCCAGCGTCAGGGCCGCATCGGCTTCTTCGTCCCGTCCATGGGGCAGGAAGCGAGCCAGATCGGGACCGCCTACGCCGCGACGAGAGAGGACTGGATCTACCCGTCCTACCGCACGCACTCGATCGCGCTGCTGCGCGGCGTCCCGCTGAAGTCGATCTACGACCAGCTGTGGGGCAACGGGACGGACGTGGTCAAGGGCCGCCAGATGCCCAACCACTTCTCCTTCCGCCAGTGGAACCTGGTCTCGGTCTCCTCCCCCATCGCGACGCAGGTCACGCAGGCCGCGGGCACGGCCCGCGCGATGCAGATCCGCGGCGACAAGGTCGCCACGTGGGTCTACTTCGGCGACGGCGGCACGAGCGAGGGCGAGTTCCACAGCGGGCTCAACTTCGCGGGCGTGTGGAAGTCGCCGTGCATCTTCGTCTGCGAGAACAACCACTGGGCCATCTCGGTCCCGCAGCACATGCAGACCGCGTCCAAGACGTTCGCCGAGAAGGCCATCGCCTACGGCATGCCCGGCGTGCGGGTCGACGGCAACGACGTCCTCGCGGTCTACTGCGCCGCGAAGGAGGCGCGCGAGCGCGCGCTCCGCGGCGAGGGCCCCACGCTCATCGAGACGGTCACGTTCCGCATGGGCCCCCACAGCTCGAGCGACGACCCGAAGCGCTACCAGGCGCCCGAGCTCCTCGAGTCGTGGAAGAAGAAGGACCCGATCCTGCGCTTCCAGGCCTACCTGAAGGGCAAGAAGCTCTGGTCCGAGGCGTGGGAGAAGGAGCTCACCGAGACGATCAACGCGGACATCGCGAAGGCGGTGGACGCGGCCGAGCAGACGCCGCCGCCCGCCGTCGAGACGATGTTCTCCGACGTCTACGAGCACCTGCCCCCGCACCTCGTCGAGCAGCGCGACGCCGTCCTCGACCAGATCCGCCGGACCGGCGCCATCGCGGACTCGGGCGGGAAGTTCCCGCTCTGACCCGACGACGGGCGCGGCCGCCGCGCCCGGGATCCCGCCGCCGGGACGCGGGCCCCCCGCCCCCCGGCGCCCCCCACCTCCTCCGCCCCTCCCTCCCCCGCAGCCCGACCGCAACGCCCCCCGCCCGACGAACCGGAGCCCGCCGATGCCCGAGATGACGATGCTCGCCGCGATCAACGACGCCCTGCAGGTGGCGATGGCCAAGGACGACAAGGTCGTCCTGCTCGGCGAGGACATCGGCAAGAAGGGCGGCGTGTTCGGCGCGACCGCCGGCCTCTACGAGAAGTTCGGCGAGATGCGCGTGATGGACACGCCGCTGTCGGAGTGCGGCATCCTCGGCACCGCGGCCGGCATGGCGCTGTACGGCCTGCGCGCGGTCCCTGAGATCCAGTTCCTCGACTTCATCTACCCCGGCTTCGACCAGATCGTGTCGGAGATCGCGAAGTTCCGGTACCGCTCGGGCGGCGAGTACCCGTGCCCGGTCGTGGTGCGTTCGCCGTCGGGCGGCGGCATCAAGGGCGGCCACTACCACAGCCAGTCGAGCGAGTCGTACTTCATCCACACGCCAGGCCTGCGCGTGGTGATGCCGAGCACCGCCCGCGACGCGAAGGGCATGCTGCTCAAGTCGATCTTCCAGGGCGACCCGGTCATGTTCCTCGAGCCGAAGGCGCTCTACCGGCACGTGAAGGGCGAGGTCGAGAGCGGCTACTTCGAGGTCGAGCTCGGACCGTGCCGCATGGTGCGCACGGGCGACGCGGTCACGCTCGTCTCGTGGGGTGCCATGGTGCTCACCTGCGAGGACGCGGCGAAGGCGGCGGCGGAGAAGGGCATCTCGGTCGAGGTGATCGACCTGCGCAGCCTGCTGCCGTGGGACTCCGAGGCGGTGCTGGCCTCGGTCCGCAAGACCGGGCGCCTCGTGATCGCGCAGGAGGCGCCGCGGACGCTCGGCTTCGCGTCGGAGATCTCCGCCACCGTCGCGGAGAAGGCCATCGACTCGATGCGCGCCCCGATCGCCCGTGTGTCCGGCTTCGACACCCCGTTCCCCTACACCCTCGAACACGTCTACAAGCCCGATCGCCAGCGCGTGCTCAACGCGATCGAGTTCGTGGCCAAGTACGACTGAGGCCGGAGGCTCCCATGGCGCTCGAGTTCAAGCTCCCCGACATCGGCGAAGGCCTCACCGACGGCGAGGTCACGAAGTGGCTCGTCAAGGAGGGCCAGGCCGTCACCGCCGACCAGCCCATGGTCGAGGTCCTGACGGACAAGGCGACCGTCGAGATCACCGCGCCCCGCGCGGGCACGATCCGGAAGATCCTGGTCCCCGACGGCACGAAGGTGCCCGTGGGCACGGTCATCG
>CAZJJQ010000514.1:0-3424 GCA_964546345.1 uncultured Planctomycetales bacterium | reverse complement strand
GACTACCGCCGGAAACCTGCGCGCGGCGCGCAGATTTCGGGCGGTAGTAGATCAGTCGAACACCTTCGCCACGTCCTCGATGTTCGCGCCCTCGCGCGCCGAACGCAGCAGGACGTAGACCACCGCGGGCAGGACGGCGCCGAACGAGCCGGCCACGACCTGCAGCGCGCCGTGCACGATCCACTGGGTCGTGAGCCCCGAGGTCCGGAGGCCCATCCCGACCGCGAAGCCGAGGAACCCGGTGACGAGCCCGATGAGGAGGAACATCACGAAGAGCTGGCCCTTGATCCCCCGCGTGAGCGCGGCGCTCCGCTTCAATGAAGCCACGACGCCCGGGTGCTCGATGATGGCGACGGGCACCGCCACGGAGAGCATCAGGCTCACGATGATCCCGGGGACGACGAGGAGGAGGAGCCCGCCCACGATGGCGAGCATCGCCAGGAGCGCCGTGCCGATCACCGGGAAGAAGCGGGAGAGGCCCACGGAGATCGCCTCTCCCACGCCGCAGGGCCGGCCGCGCATCTGCTGGACGACGGCGTACGTGATCGCGCCCGTCGCGAGGATGCTCATGACGCTGCCGGAGAAGCTGAGCGCAAGGTTCCAGAGCGCGGCTTCCTGCTCCGGGTGGGGGCGGAGCGTCTCGCGGAGGATGAGGAGCGTCGGGATGCTCGTCACCGCGGTCACGACGAGGAGCGGCAGGAGGTTCTTCCCCCATACGGAGAAACTCTGGGACAGCGCGTCCCCGATCTGAAAGGTGGAACGGGGGCCGTCGAGCATCGGGCGAGGGGTGGGACTCACGTCTCCTCCAAGTTCGGGGGGCGGATTCGACCCGAACCGGGGACGGAGCGCAAGGGCTCCGAGTCCCGGGTCCCCCCGGGGGGAGGGACGCCCCCGGGCGCCGGTATCCTGCCTTGCTCTGGCTTCCCCTGTCCCGTCGGGCCCTCCTGCCGGTCCGCAGGCCCGCGCCCCCTTCGACGGTCCTTCGCCCATGCCCTCCCCCGTCTCGCTCGTCGTCTTCGACATCGGCGGCGTCCTGGTGCGCATCGCCAGGTCGTGGTCCGAGGCGTGCGCCGCCGCCGGCGTGCCCGCGCGCGGTCCCGGGGACGACGAGGCGGCTTGGAGCCGACGGCGCCGACCGGTGGAGGACTACGAGTCGGGGCGCATCGATCACGCGACCTTCGTCGCCGGGATCGTCGAGAGCGAGCAGGGCCGCTACACCGCGGAGGAGGTGGATCGGGTCCACGCGGGGTGGATCCTCGAGGAGTTCCCCGGCGTGCTCGCGCTCGTCGATGGACTGCACGCCGCGGGCTACGAGACCGGCATCCTCTCGAACACGTGCGACGCCCACTGGCGGCGCCAGCTGCTGGGGGAGTCCGCGGCGACGCGGTTCCCGGCGCTGCAGCGCATCCGCCATCCGCACGCCAGCCACCTGCTCGGGGTGCGCAAGCCGGCGCCCGAGATCTACGCGCGCATGGCCGCCCGGACGGGCCATGCGCCCGCGCGCACGCTGTTCTTCGACGATCTCCCCGACAACGTGGCGGCGGCTCGGGCGGCCGGCTGGCGGGCGGAGCGCGTCGATCCCCTGGGCGACCCCGCGGCGCAGATGAACGCGTTCCTCGGGCGCCACGGCGTGCGCCTCGGCGGTGCCGGGACGCCCGGCGCCCGCTCAGGGTGAGCCCGCGACCTCGCGGCGCACGCCCGCGCGCACGAGGTCGTGCACCCGGCGGTCGCCGGTGAGCTCCGGGTGGAAGGTCGCGGCCCACACGCGCCCCTCCCGCACGAGGACGGGCTCGCCGCGGAACCGCGCGAGCACCTCCACCCCGGCGCCCGCGCGGCGGATCCGCGGCGCCCGGATGAACACGGCGGCGTAATCGGGCTCGAGGACCGCCTCGAACGAGTCGATCTGCCGCCCGAACGCGTTGCGCTCGACGTCCACGTCGAGCAGGCCCCACGACGCCTGCGCGGGGCCCGTCACGCGCTTCGCCAGCAGGATCGCTCCGGCGCACGTCCCGAAGATCGCGCCGCCGCGCGCGACCAGCCGGCGGGCCGCCTCCTCGATGCCGGAGCTTTCGAGGAGCCGGAGCAGGGTCGTGGACTCGCCCCCGGGCAGGACGAGCAGGTCGAGCGCGTCCACCTGCGCCGCGGTGCGGACCTCCTCGGCGCCGCCGAGCGCCTCCGCGTGCGCGGCGAAGTCGCCCTGGAGGGCGAGGACGCCGGCCCGCATCACCAGCCCCGCGTCTGGAGGAGCGACTCGGGGGCGATCTTGCCGATCTCGAGCCCCGGCATGGCGTCGCCGAGCTCGGCGGACACCTCGGCGAGGACCTTCGGGTCGCGGAAGTGCGTCGTGGCGCGCACGATGGCCGTGGCGCGGGCCGCGGGATCGCTCGACTTGAAGATGCCGGAGCCGACGAACACGCTTTCGGCGCCGAGCTGCATCATGAGCGCGGCATCGGCCGGCGTGGCGATGCCGCCGGCGGCGAAGTTCGGGACCGGGAGCTTCCCGGTCTCGGCGACGAGGCGGACGAGCTCGTAGGGGGCGCCGAGGTCCTTCGCCGTGCGCACGAGCTCCTCGGGACGCAGGGTGCCGAGGCGGCGGATCTCGCTCGTGACCGAGCGCATGTGGCGGACGGCCTCGACGACGTTGCCCGTGCCGGCCTCGCCCTTCGTGCGCACGAGCGCCGCGCCCTCGGCGATGCGGCGCAGCGCCTCCCCGAGGTCGCGGCAGCCGCACACGAACGGCACGCGGAACGCGTGCTTGTCGATGTGGTAGGCCTCGTCGGCGGGGGTGAGGACCTCGCTCTCGTCGATGAAGTCCACCGCGAGCGCCTCGAGGATCTGCGCCTCGACGAAGTGCCCGATGCGCACCTTCGCCATGACCGGGATCGAGACGGCCTGCTGGATCTCGCGGATCTTCCCGACCGGCGACATGCGCGCGACGCCGCCCTGGGCGCGGATGTCGGAGGGCACGCGCTCGAGCGCCATGACGGCCACCGCGCCGGCCTTCTCGGCGAGGCGCGCCTGGTCGGCGTTCACCACGTCCATGATCACGCCGCCCTTGAGCATCTCGGCGAGGCCGGTCTTGAGCTTGAGCGATCCGTTCGAGCCAGTCATGGGGAGCTCCGGGCGATGCGCCGACGTACGGCGCGAGGAAGGAGAGGGAGTCGGGGAGTCACACGTGCGCGCCCGCGGACGCGGCATCGCTGCCGCGGCGCCGGCGGAGGTCCTCGAGGGCACGCGCCACGCGGCGCACGCCCTCGGAGAGGTCGGCGGGGGTGCCCCTGGCGTAGCCGAGGCGGAAGGAGGTCGTGTAGCGGCCGTCCATGTCGTGGGCGGGACCGGGCCCGATCGCGACGCCGTGGGCGAGCCCGCGCAGGAAGAGGTCGAGCGCCGACGTGCCCTCGGGCAGCGTCACCCACAGCTGGAA
>CAZJJQ010000513.1:0-3454 GCA_964546345.1 uncultured Planctomycetales bacterium | reverse complement strand
TGTTACGGCTCGGGCTATTTCCGTGATCTCGTCCCGGTTTGGGGGCGGGGTTTCGGAGGATCGGGGGCGGAGGGGAGGTCGAGGCGGAGGTCGGTGATGGCGGTGGTCATGACGGCGTCGTCGAGGAAGGCCTGGCCGCGCTGGTCGGCGGCACGGAGGGCGGCGTGGAGGAGTTTGGCGGCGAGTCGCGGGAGGCCGCGGGAGGCGCGGAAGAGGAGTTCCATGGCGGGGTCGGAGAGCAGGTTGTGGGCGGCGCCGGCGGTGCGGCAGGCGTGCTCGATCATGGCGACGAAGGCGGAGCGGTCGCGGCGGTGGAGGACGCAGGGCGCGACGACCCGCATGGCGAGGGCAGCGTGGTGCTGCATCTGGAGGCGCCGGTGGAGCGCGGGGAGGCCGACGAGCCAGAGGGTCAGCAGGTCGCGGCTGTCGAAGTCGTAGTTGAGGAAGGCGGCGAGCTCCTGCAGAAAGTCGTCGGAGAGGAGGTGGGCCTCGTCGAGGACGAGGACGGGCTGGATCTCGTCGTCGTCGACGAGGCGCTGCAGGGCGCGCTTGAGGTCGGTCCAGAGCTGGCCGCGGCGGTGGTGAGGCCGGAGGCCGAGCTCGCCGGCGAGGGCGCGGTAGATCCCCGTCGGGGAGAGGGTCGAGTCGCAGAGGTAGAGGACGCGGTGCCGCGGGCGCGAGAGCTGGGCGCAGAGGTGGCGGATCGTGGCGGTCTTGCCGACGCCAGGGTCGCCGACGAGGAGGCCGAGGCCTGGCTCATCGGACAACCAGCGAAAGACGCGAGCGAAGCGGGCGAAGTCGTCGCCCTGGTCGTAGAAGGTCGCGCCGCAGGCGTCGCGGGGCAGCGGCAGGTGCGAGAGGCCGAAGCGCTGCAGGTCGGTCATGGGGCACCTCCGAGGTCGCCCGGGGCAAGGTCGATGTCGACTTCGTCGAGGTCGTCCCCCACAGGGACGGCGGGATCGCCGAGGTCATCGATGGTGATCGTGATGCTGAAGTCGTCTCCCTCGTCGGCGTCGTCGTCGCCGAGGTCCTCCGTGGCGGTGTCGTCGTCGGCGACAGGCTCGCCCGCGTCGGCGTCGTCCTCGAGGTCCGTGGCGGTGTCGTCGTCGGCGACGGGCTCGCCCTCGTCGGTGTCGTCCTCGTTCTCGTCCTCGCTCTCGCCCGCGGCGCCGTAGACGGTGCGGTAGTGCTCGGCCTCGAGCTGGGCGAGCACGTCGAGGTCGAGGCCCTCGGGCGTGGGCTCCTGGGCGGGCAGGCGCTTGCGCTCGCCCGAGGCGTTGGCGACGCGGTCGAGCAGGGTGGCGACGTCGCGGTAGGTGCCGCGATGGAAGACCAGCGGGCGATCCTCCGGGACCCGGGGGTCGTGGCGGAGCTCGACGTGCTCGCCGACGAGGTCGCCGGGGACCTCGTAGCGCGCGCCCTGGAAGCGCACGCAGCCGTCCTTGTGGACGAGGCGCCTTGCGCGGTGCAGGAAGACGTCGCGCAGGTCGATGTCCTTGGGGACAGGGCGCAGGTGTTCGAGCTCCGCCTCGATGTGCAGGCCCGGCGCGCGCCCGGTTGTGCTGTGGGTGCGGGCGTGGTACTCACGCTCCAGCCAGGCCCACAGCGCGGCGTTCAGGCGCTCCAGGGCGTGTGGCCCAGAGGACAGCTCGTCGAGGAGCTGGTCGCGGAGGGTGCGATGCCAGCGCTCGATGCAGCCCTTGGCTTCGGGGTCGCGGGCCTTGGTGTGGATCAGCTGGATCCCGAGGTCGGCGCAGATCACCTTGAGCGAGTCGGAGACGTAGGCCGCGCCGAGGTCGACGTAGTACGCCCGCGGCGGGCCGAAGCGGGTGATCGCCGCGAGCAGGACGTTCTCGTGGGAGAGCGCGCCCTCGTCGGCGCAGAAGCGGCTGCTGACGACGTAGCGGGTCGCGGCGTCGAGGATCGAGATCAGGTACGCCTTGCCCTCGCGGCCGTCCTCGCCGCGCGTGTGCGGGCCGTGCATCGCGTCGCCGACCCACAGGTCGCCCGCGTGCTCGGGCAGGAAGGAGCGCCGCTCGAAGGCGTGCGCCCGCGGCGGCCGCAGCGACAGCGCGTGCGCCTGCAGCAGGCGATGCACGGTCGAGCGCTTCAGCTCGCCCTTCCGCGCCCAGCCGGCGCGCTCGAAGGCCCGGATCAGCATGTTCACAGAGCGCCGCGGCTTCTTGCGCTTGGCCGCGAGCAGCTTCTCGGCGACTTCGGGCCGGATCGCCCGGCAGGTGTCGCGATCCTTGCGGGGCCTGGGCATCAGCGCCCTCCAGCCGCCCTCGAGGTAGACGTAGAACCAGTCCTCGAGGGTCCGCGGCGAGAGCCGCACGCGCTCGCCGTCGGGGCGCTCGTACTCTCGCGCCGCCGCCTCGGCGAAGTAGCGCCGTCGGTCGCCGTGCTCCAGCCTCGCGCTGATCAAGGGGCCCAAAGTGGCGACGCGCCACAGGGCCAGGGCCTCGGGGGATTTGGGGTCAAGTGTCGTGCTCATGCGGCCCCCTTACCCGGCATGAGAGGCCACTCTCGGTGGGGCGCGCCTGCTCGACGTCCGCGTCTCGGAGGGCCTGTGGAGCTCCCGGTCACATCATGCGCACCCCCGGGGCCAGTCGATGCAGCAGCGCCGCGAGCTCCGGCAGCGCCTCGCCCTTCGTCTCCTCGGCGTACACCCCGAGCAGCTCGCCGCGCGTGCTCGAGAGCCGGGTCCGTCGCACCGTCGCCGCCGACTCGGGCCGCTGCGCGGTCCCCAGGATGTGTCGCACGACCCGCCCGCAGCTCCGCAGCTTCGCCCTCCAGCGCCGCCGCGTTCGCCCCGGCACCGGCCGCCGTGAGGCTCGCCGACGCCGCTTCAGCGCGTCGTCCACGACCTCCCACCGCCGCCACAGCCGCCGCGCGAGCAGGCCCGGGAGCACCTGCCAGATCGCCCCGCACCCGGAGCAGCGGTAGCGTCGGATCTCGATCAGCTCGAGCTCATCGCCCGGCAGCACCCGACACCGTCGCCCGTGCCCGTGCAGCCGCCGGCAGCCGCAGCTCAGGCACTCCTCCGGCCTGTACCCCTCCGGCGACTCCAGCCGCCGCAGGTGCTCCTGCCAGTCCACCACGTCGTCCGCGATCCTCGTGCCCCCCCTCTGACTGGACGGGGCGCGCCGGTCGAGGTAGAAGACCGGCGGCGAGTGCTGGTCGCAGAGTGGTTCTGTGGGCAGTTGTTGGTACACACAACCCTGTCCCCCAGCCCTCGCCCTTTCCAAAAATTCTCGGCCATCCTCGCCCCGGCCACGGACTCGACTGTGAGCTCCGATCCCAAAATTACACTCGGTGTTGAATTGTCATGCCGCCCACCGTCGTCCCATCCCAATTTTCTTCCGGCCTTTCCTTGATCCACCAGGCCCAAGATCTCGACCCGATCTCGGGACGAACCCAACTGAGACTACGGAGCAAGAGCGGGACGTAACAG
>CAZJJQ010000512.1:0-3456 GCA_964546345.1 uncultured Planctomycetales bacterium | reverse complement strand
GGGGGCCGCTCCCGCCGCCGGCGCTGCCGAGGCGCACGGCATCCACAACTTCTTCAAGCTGTCCGAGCACCTCTACAGCGGCGCCCAACCCGAGAACGATGCCGACTTCGCCCAGCTCGCGGCCCTGGGGGTGAAGGTCCTGGTCTCGGTGGACGGCTCGAACCCCGACGTCGCCGCCGCGAAGGCTCACGGGATGCGGTATGTCCACATTCCGATCGGCTACGACGGCATCTCTCCCGACCGCGTCCTCCTCCTCGCGAAGGCGTTCACGTCGCTCGAGGGGCCCTTCTTCGTGCATTGCCACCACGGCAAGCACCGCGGCCCCGCGGCCTGCAGCATCGGCCGCATCCTCCTCGACAAGGTCACCCCCGAGGTGGCGGTCGCCGAGATGAAGCGCGCGGGCACCGACCCGAAGTACCGGGGCCTCTACGAGGTGCCCACCACCTTCCGGGCGCCCACGGCCGAGGAGCTCGCGAAGGTCTCCGGCGACCTGCCCTCCACCGCGCCGGTGCCGGCGCTGCAGGAGGCGATGGTCGAGGCGGACCACCGCTGGGACCGCATCAAGGGGATCCGGCAGGCGAAGTGGGACGTGCCGAAGGACCACCCCGACGTGGTCCCCGAGCACGAGGCCCTCATGCTCGCCGAGTGGTTCCGCGAGCTCGCGCGGCGTCCCGAGTCGGTGGCGCACGGCGAGAAGTTCGTCGCGGGGCTGAAGGAGACCGAGGCCGCCGCCATGGACCTCTCGAAGGCCGTCGAGAAGGGCAAGGTGGACGCCGCCGCCGCCCAGGCCGCCTTCGACCGGGCGCAGGCCAGCTGTACCGCCTGCCACGCCGAGTTCCGCGACAACGCCGCAGCCTGGAAGCAGGCCCCCGCGAAGTAGCCCGTCCGCGGCGCAGCCCCGCCTGCGGCTACGGCCCGCCGAGGGCCGACCGCAGCTCGGCCACCTCGCGCTCGAGGCGGTCGAGGCGCGTGAGGATCGTTCCCAGCACGTCGGGGGCGATCCGGGCGGACGGGGCGGGGGCCGGGGGCGCCGTCACCTCGCCGACGGGGGGGCGGTCGGTCTCGGGGCTCGAGGGGGCGGCGGGGGACGGGGCGGCCGCCGCCGGCTCGCTCCCGAGCAGGTGCTCCCAGCGCGGGACGCGTTCGCCCGGCCGTCTCCCGAGCAGCCGTACGTACGGGACCGGCCGCGTGGCGAGGCCCCGCAGGAGGCTCTCGATCTCCTCTACGGTGCCGAGCGGCCGCATCCGCGACGCGCGCGTCTCGAGCTCCTTCGACGACGAGGGGCCCCGCAGCAGCAGCTCGGCGAGGATCGCGAGCTCGCGCTCGTCCACCCCGAGCTGCTCCGGCGCCGCGTGCTCGTAGCGCACCGTGCGGCTGCCCGCCCGCTCGAGCTCGCGCACCCATCCGCGGTCCATCAGCGCCCGGAGCGCACCCTGGACGTGGTAGTCCTTCAGGTCCATCTCGGGGTCCCGGTTGCTCTTCTGGTTGCACGCGAGCACGAGCGAGTTCAGCGTGAGCGGGTACGCCTCCGGGACCGTGAGCTGCTTCTCCACGAGGGAGCCGAGGATGCGGCGTTCCGTGGGGTCGAGGCGGATGGACATGGTCGAGGTTCCTCGGGGCCTGCCGGGCTCGTGTCGCCCACGGATTAGAACGTGAGCGGCCGCATCCGGGGCGGAAGGACGAGCCCCGTGCCGTGGGCGGCCGCGAGCGCCTCGGCGTCGCGCCGGAACGCGCCCCAGCGCAGCGTGGCGATGGGGGCCGCCGGCGCGCCGAGCGGCCGGAAGAAGTCGTCGTGGTGGCACGGGAGCAGCAGCGACGGGCGCAGCCGCGCGCCGAGCCGGGCCAGGTAGTCGGGCGTGTCCTGGCGGGCGGCGAGGCAGGCGACGAGCACGTCGCACGGACGCTGGCGGGCGAGCGGACCGTCGAGGATGCCCGCGCTCCCCTGGAGGTGGAACGAGCGTCCGCCGACCTCCACGCGCCAGCCGAACACGTCGCCGCGGGGCCAGCGGAACGGCGTCCGCGGCACGCCCTCGCGCGGGAGCTCGACGCGATCGACGAACCGGACGAGGGGCACCAGCCCGTGCTCCGAGGCGATGGGCTCGACGCGGAAGGGGCCCACCTCGACGACCCGGCCGTCCTCCACCGTCCTGCAGCGCGAGGGGGCCACGCCGAGGCGGCGCATCGTCTCCGTCGTGACCCGGCTCCCGTGGACGACCGCGCGCGGCGAGGCGGCGGCCACCGCCGGCACGTCCATCGCGTGGTCGTAGTGGGTGTGGCCCACGAAGACGGCGTCCAGCCCCGAGAACGCCGTGACGACGGCCGCCTCGTCGCTGCGGGCCCGCCGGAAGAGCGTCGCGAAGAGCCCCGGGCGCGTGACGAACGGGTCGAAGGCGATGCGCGTCCCGCCGAGCTCGAACACGAAGCCCGCCACGCCCGTCCACACCAGGGAGCCGCCGAGCGGCGGGCCCGAGCGCCACGGGAGCGCCGACGCCTCGGTGGGGAAGATCTCGTCGGCGACGAGGCCGTGCGCGGGGCTCGCGGCGGCGAAGGCGCAGACGATGCACATGGCCCGTGCTCCCGCCGCGGCGGCCCCGCGCTCAGAACGACGTGACGAAGGTCAGGAACGCGACGACCTCGGGCTCGTCCGTGTCGTTGTACGCGCGGACGTGGTCGCCGGCGAGCAGCACGTGGACGCCCACCGTGACGGCGCACGAGCCGCCCGCGAGGCCGCCGAGGGGCAGGGTGAGCTCCGGGCCCAGCTCGACGTACCCGAACGTCTCGTCGTGCCCCGCGGCGTCCTCGTAGTAGTCGGAGAGGCTGAAGCCGGCGGTCACCGCGAGCGCCACGCTCGAGCCCTCCGGGTCGGCGGCGAGGGACAGCCTGGGGGAGACGCCGATGCTCAGGTAGGTGCCCCGATGCAGGCCCCCGTCGGACTGTCCCTCGAGCTCGGTGCCGACCGTGGCCGTCGGGGAGAACCCGCGGAAGCGCCCGGTCCCGGGCCAGCGTGGCCCGTCGTCGTAGCCGACCGTCAGGGTCGCCTCCTCGATCGGCGAGGCGCTGTCGTTCGGGTACCGGAACCACACGAGCGACGCCCCCGCCGACCAGCCACCCGCGAGCTGGGCGGTCGCGGATAGCGTCCAGTCCACCTCCGAGAAGGCGCGCGGCGCCTGCGTGTCGCCTCCCGTGCCGGTCGGGCCCGTGCCGAAGCTCGTCCACACGTTCGCGCCGAGATCGACCTGGCGCACGAGGCCCGTGCCCACGTACACCGGCACGCGGAGGTCGAGCCACGACTGGACGATCGCGCCCTGGTCCTCGACGAGGAAGCCGCGATAGAGGTAGCGGCTCGTCGTCGAGAGCCCCAGCTCGACGGTGGCGGCCGGGGCGTCGTCCTCCGCGGCGACCTCCGGCGCCGGGTCGTCCCCCGGCGTCGCGACGCGGGCGCTCTCGGCCGGCGCC
>CAZJJQ010000511.1:0-3488 GCA_964546345.1 uncultured Planctomycetales bacterium | reverse complement strand
CTTGTTCGCAACATGTTCGTATCCTAAGGCCCCCCACCGACACTCCGGCGCATGCGGCCGCCCCGCGGGGGGAGAAGGTTGCCCGGCCCCCCCTGCTGGCGACGACCGCCCCTCCGCGCCGCGGAGGCGCGGCGACCGCCCCCCCCCCGCAGGCGCCCCGCCGACCGACGCAGACCCCAGCCGGTCATACTCTCCGAGCCCGCCGGAGCCCCCCCAGGAGACGCGCTGCCCTCGCGATTTGCTGCCTCGCCGCGCTCGCCTCCTCGCTCCCTGGGGCCCAGGGCGCGTTCGCCGACGACTCCTCGTCGCGGCAGCCGCCCGCGAAGGCGGATCCGCACGCCGCCGACGCGCGCGAGACGCGGGTCCTGCTCGCGCTGATGCAGGCGACCGGCCGGGTGACGCTCCGATACCTGGAGGAGAAGCAGGATCCCGAGAAGGCCGCGGCCTACGAGGCCATCCTGCGCGCGCTCGCGGAGGTGACGGTCCACCTCGCCCCCGGGGAGGAGCGCGCGGCCGTCGCGACGGGGATGAAGGCCATGCTCGGGCTCATGCCCAAGCTGCGGAGCCCGAAGGGTGCCGAGGTGATGCGAGGCGTGATGGCGACGATGGCGCAGGCCCTCGCCGAGGCGTGGGGCGGCGACGACCGCAAAGGCGGCGCCCCCGCGCCGCGGGACGACCTGGACGAGGCGCGCGCGCTGCTCGAGGCCGTCGCCGGCGGCCTCGCGGACGGGCTGTTCGGCGAGCTGACCGCCCACAGCTTCCTGGGCGCGACCCTCGCGACCCCCTCTCCCGACCGCCCGGGCTTCCCCGTGCGGGAGGTCCGGGCGGGATCGGCCGCCGAAGCCTTCGGCCTGCGCACGGGAGACACGATCGTGCGGGTCCGCGGCGGCACCGCCACGTGGCGCCGGATCCTCCGCATCCTCCCGTCCCTGCACCGGGACGGCGCGTTCCCGCCCCTCACGGTGCTCCGCGACGGAGCGGAGGTCGAGCTCGGCGCTCGGCCGCCGGCTCCCGCGTCCGAGCCTCCGGCGCCGCAGCCGGCGAGGCCGCGCTGAGCGACGCCCTCTGCCGGCGATCTCGCGCGCCCGCGGCGGGAGAACCGACCCCTTCGGGGAGGTGGGGGGCGGCGGGGGGAGGGGCCCCCCCCACCCCCCGCCCCCCGCGGCCCCCCCCGCCCGGCGGGCCCCCGGGGGAGCCGCGGGCCCGGGCATCACTCCACGCGGATCGACGCGCAGAGCCCCCCGTGATCGGAGCGCCACAGGAGGCGGCCATCCGAGGCGATCACCCGGTCCTCGAGCTCGAGGCCGGTGATCTCCGACGCACCGACCGTGATGCCGACGCCACCGTCCACGGCCCGCCCGGCCCTCACGAGGATGTAGTCGAGGCGCTGCGAGGCGGAGGCCGCGGGGTCCACGAGATCCTCGTCGAGGCCGAAGGTCTTGCCGGGGAGCTCGGGATGGGCCGAGGACCACCCATCCACGAAGCCGGCGGCGAGGAGAGCCTCGAGGGATCCGTCCCCACCCTCGGCCCGCAGCTCGGCGTTGAGGTCACCGAGCAGGATCACCGGGCCCTCCACGGCGGCCGGGCCCGCGAGGAGCTCGGCGACCTGCGCGGCCCGGATCTCGGGATCGTCCGCCTCCAGGTGGGCGGAGACCACCCGCACGGGTCCGCGAGCCGTCACGAGGTCACACGCCACCCACGAGGTGGGGATCTCGAGGCCGTTCGCATAGGCGAGCCGGGCGAGGAACTGAGCGCCCTGGGCACCGGTCCGCGCGACGTCGGCCCTCACCAGGAGGACGTCCCGGTCGGTGATCCGAAGGTCCACGAAGCCGAAGGCCTCGTCGAAGTATGGGAGCTCGGCATCGAGGCCTTCCTGCACCGCGACCACGTCGTAGCGCAGCCCCCGGGCGCGGAGTGCGTCGAGGAGGATGGCGAGCTGATCGACGTACACCTCCGAGGCCGCGACGAGGTTCCCCGCCACCACGTCGCCGGGCGCCTGCCGCCGCCACAGAGCGACCTCTTGGAGACCGACGACCGCGGGGCCCGCCCCACCGTCCCGCGCGGCGAGCTCGTCGGCGAAGCCGCGGGCGCGGGCGGGGAAGTCCGTCGCGAGAAGCTGCGCGTGGACCTCGCCGACGGCCTCGACGGCCGCAGGGAAGTCGTCCGCGAGGATCGCCTCCCGGACGGGGGCCAGGTTCGTGCCGTAGTAGACGTTTCGGGTCATGACCTCGGCGCGCAGCCACCCGTCGCCGAGACTGGGGAAGAACAGCTCGGCGACGCTGCCGCAGCCCGGGGTGACGGTCGTGGCGAGCAGGATCCCGAGCACGAACACGATTCGCTGGATGGGACGCACACACCCTCCGTTTCGTCCGCCTCGGGTCGCCGGGTCTTCGGGACCGCATCGCGGACGCTTCACGGAGATCAACCCGCGTGCCACGGTCGCGGCGGTCGCCGACCGACGCAAGTCGTGAGTCTGCGTGGAGTTCGGGGCCCACCTCGGCCCCCGGCCGTATCCACTCGATACGGGGGCTGTGCCTCGTCGATGCGCCGCGAAGGCCCGACGCAGGGGCGGAACTGGAGCCCCGGCGAGGACTTGCGGCCCCGCGCCCCGGCTCCGCATGGAGTTCGGAGTCATCCCCCGCCGCCCCCGGAACTCCACGAGGGGGTCGTCTCCCCGCGAGGCACCCCCGCGCCGGGGCCTTCCCTCCCCGCCACGGCACGGGGCACCGGCGGGCCCGCCGCCCCGGACGCCCTGGCGCCGTCCGCAACGGGTAGACGCGTCAGCGCTTCCGCAGCCGGTAGGTGTCGGAGCGTTCGCGGAGGACCAGCTCGTTGCCCTCGAAGGCGTAGCGCATGGAGGAGGAGGATGTCTCCTTGCCCTCCCGCTGCAGTCGCAGGGTGCCGTCGCGTGCGTCGTAGGTGCCCGCGGACTCCATCTTCGGGATGCGGGCCTGGACGAACTCGAGCGACATGGAGTAGCGCCCGTCGGCGCCGAACTCGTAGGTGTGGATGATCTCCCCCATCTGGCTCGGCGTCGGCGCGGAGACCCAACGTCCGACGAGCGATCCCGTGGTGGTCGCCGGCGGCGGCGCGGCGTCGCGACCGCCGCAGGACATCAGGGCGGGGAGGAGCAGCGCCAGCGCGGCGGTCGCGCCCTTCGTGGGGACGCCACGCCGCGAGCCGCGCGCGCCGGCTGCGCGGGGCGCAGTCCACCGGGGCCAGCACCACGCCGTGGCAGCGCCGAGGACGAACGCGAGCCCGGTCTCGAGACCGAGGAGCTGGAATCCGTCGAGGAGCAGCTGCCCGAGCCCGAAGGTGAGAGCAGCCACGGCGATGGCGGACAGGCCGACGCGCAGGGGCAGCGGGGCCACCCGCACCGTCGCGAGGGACACGCCCCCCGCGAGCAGGCCTTCCGCGGCGCCTGCCATCGGCATGAGGATCAACCAGAGGCCGCTCTCGGGGCCCCGGCCTCCGACCCCGAGCGCCAT
>CAZJJQ010000510.1:0-3507 GCA_964546345.1 uncultured Planctomycetales bacterium | reverse complement strand
GCCCCTTGCCGCCCGGCGCGCGGAAGCACGGGTCGTCCACGTACCGGATGCCCGGCTTCAGACGGATCCGCACGACTTTCCCGTCCGCGGACACCTCCGGCAGCGCCGCCGCCAGGCAGGGCTCGAGCTCGTACGGGCGCTTCAGGTACGCGTATTGGTACAGCGCGTCGTACACGTTGAGGACGCACTGCGTGCGGATGTCCTCGTTGGCTCGCACGGGATCGAACCCGTTCATCTCCGAGACGAAGGAGATGCGCAGCGTTCCCTCGTCGGGCTGGCCCGGGTACGGGTCGGCGCCGCAGCCGACGAGCCCCACGACGGCGCCCGCGAGCACCGCGAGCAGACCGGCGACGAGGAGGGGGCGCGCGCGCACGGGCAGGACGATACGCGGCAGCGGCCCCACGGACAACGGGGCAGGCGGTCCGCGCTGGGAGCAGGGGGGCAGGGGGGAATCACCCCCGAGAGGAACGGGGCACGGGGAATCGCCCCCGAGGGGAACGGGGCACGGGGAGGAGGCCCCCGCCCCAGGTCAGGCGCCCGGCTTCCGTGCCGCGTCGTTCATGATGGCGACGATCGTCGCCTCGACCTCCCTCGCCACCGCCGCCAGCTGGGGGGCGTGGAACATCTCGAGCATCAGGGACGGCTTCAGCGTGGCGAGGACGGTCTTCCCGCCCTCCTCGTAGACCGAGATCCGGCACGGCAGCGCCGTGGACACGCGCATGTCGGCGTCGAGCACCTTCTTCGCCTGCTGCGGCTGGCAGACCTCGAAGATCCGGCACTCGTGGTCGAGCGTCACGCCCTTCTTCGCGAGCGTGGCCCGGAGGTCGTGGACGCCCACGACCCCGAAGCGATGGGCGGCCACGGCGGCCTCGAGCGCCGTCGCGACCTCGGCCACGGAACGATCCGAGGTGAGCTGGATCAGCATGGATCCTCCCTCCTCCGGGACTACCCCCCGGCGGCGAGGCCCCCGCGCCCCGGCTCGGTCATGTGCCGGAGATCGAGGGTCTCCTTGAGCTTCTCGGGGCTGAGCAGCTGCTTGCGCTCCGCGAGCTCGCGGATCGTGGTGCCGCCCTTGTAGGCCTCCTTCGCCAGGGCCGCCGCGGCGTCGTAGCCGATCTGCGGGGCGAGCGCCGTCGCGAGCATCAGGCTCTCCTCGACGATGGACGCGACGCGCTCGCGGTCCACCTTGATGCCGACGACGCAGCGGTCACAGAACCCCTCGACGGCACCCGCCAGCGTCTCGATCCCGTCGAGAAGCACCTGGGCGAGCAGCGGCAGCGTGACGTTGAGCTCGAAGTTGCCGGCGCCCCCGGCGGCGTTGACCGTGGTCGCGTAGCCCTGGACCAGCAGGCAGGCCATGATCAGGCTCTCGCTCATCACGGGGTTCACCTTCCCCGGCATGATCGAGGAGCCGGGCTGCAGCTCGGGGAGCTGAAGCTCGCCGAGGCCGCAGCGCGGTCCCGACCCGAGGAAGCGGACGTCGTTGGCGACCTTCAGGAGCGCGGCGGCGGCGGCCGACATCGCCCCGGCGAAGAACACGCACGCCTCGCGTCCGCCGAGGGCTTCGAAGGGGTTGCGGGCCTTGCGGAGCGCCACGCCGGTGCGCTCCGACAGCACCGCGAGGGCCTTCACGTGGAAGTCGGGGTCGCGACCGATGCCGGTCCCGACCGCGGTGCCGCCGAGCGCCACCTCGAGCAGGCCGTCCCAGGCCAGCGCGAGCCGCTGGGCGGCGTGCGCGGTCTGCGCGGCCCAGCCGCCGAACACCTGGCCCATGCGGACCGGCGTCGCGTCCTGGAGGTGGGTGCGGCCGACCTTCACCACGTCGTCGTAGGCCTTGCTCTTGTCGAGGAGCGCGCTCGCCAGGCGCCCCAGGGCCGGGAGCAGCCGCTCCTTCGCCGCGAGCGCCACGGAGAGGTGGAGCGTCGTGGGGATCACGTCGTTGCTCGACTGCCCGAGGTTGACGTGGTCGTTCGGGTGGACCGGCTTCTTCGTCCCGACCTTCTCCCCGAGCGCCCGGTTGGCGAGGTTGCTGAGCACCTCGTTCAGGTTCATGTACGACGAGCTGCCCGATCCCGTCTGGAAGACGTCGATGGGGAACTCGGCGAAGTGCTTCCCCGCGATCACCTCGTCCGCGGCGTCCCGGATGGCCTTGGACAGCCTCGGCTCGAGCAGGCCGAGGTCCTCGTTGGCCTTCGCGGAGGCCCACTTCACCTGCGCCAGGGCCGTCAGGAACCGCGGCGGCATGGGCCGGCCGGACACCCTGAAGTTGTCCACGGCGCGCTGGGTCTGGGCGCCGTACATCCGCTCCGCCGGCACCCGCACCTCGCCCATCGAGTCCTTCTCGATCCGCACGTCGGCCATGGCGTCGCTCCTCGTCGGGGACTTCCCGACGTTCGCATGGACGCGCGCGGGGGCAAGCGCGGGGGGCGGCGGTCCCCCTCCGCCCCCCGTCGCCCCCCACCTCCCGTAAGGAACGGCCGACGGTCCCGCCCGACGGGCTACCCGGCGATCCCGTCGGCGCGCATCTGCTCGGGCGACGCGAGGTCGGCCTGGGACTCCTTCGGGCCCGCGTACCAGCCGGCCTCGTCGCCGGGCGCGAGCGTCTCGCGGACCTTGAGCAGGCTGAACATGCCCCCCATGGTGATGTAGCCGAACGCCCCGGCGCCGCCGAGCATCGCGATGCTGTTCTTCGGCATGACGTCCTGGGCCTCCGTGTGCTCCTGCGTGGCCGTCTCCCCCGCCGCCAGGAACTCGGGCACGTGCGCCAGGAGCGCCGCGTCGAAGTCGGACGGGTCGACCCCGACGAGCGTCGGGATGCCGTGGCCCATCTGCGTCATCACGTGGTGCGTCATGTGGCAGTGGAACGCCCAGTCGCCGGGGTTGTCCGCCGTGAGCTCGATCGTGCGCGTGCTGCCCACGGGCACCAGCACGCTGACCTCGGGCCAGCGGCCGGCCTCGGGGATCTCGCCGCCGTCGGTCTCCACCACCTGGAAGGAGTGCCCGTGGAGGTGCATCGGGTGGTGGTCCATCGCGCTCAGGTTCCCGATGCGGATCCGCACCCGTTCGCCCCGCTCCGCCACCATGGGCGCGGTGCCGGGGAAGACGCGCCCGTTCAGCGTGATCACGTTGAAGTCCATCATCTCGTTCGGGTCCGCCCGGCGGCGCCCCGGCTTGAGCGCCCACTCGCTGAGCAGGTAGACGTAGTCGCGGTCGACGGGCGCGCGCGTCGGCGTCCGCGGGTGGACGACGATCATGCCCATGAGCCCGAGCGCCATCTGCACCATCTCGTCGTGGTGCGAGTGGTACATGAACGTGCCGTGCTGCCGGAGCGTGAACTCGTAGCGGAAGGTCTCGCCGGGCTCGATGGCGCGCTGCGTGAGCCCCCCCACGCCGTCCATCCCGTTGGGCACGTGCAGGCCGTGCCAGTGCACCGTGGTGGGCGCGGGGAGGCGGTTCGTGACGTAGATGCGGACCCGGTCGCCCTCGACGGCCTCGATCGTCGGGCCG
>CAZJJQ010000509.1:0-3509 GCA_964546345.1 uncultured Planctomycetales bacterium | reverse complement strand
CGTCCCCGCGGCCGTCGCGGGGCGGGCGGCCGCGGCGGCGGCGGCCCGCGCGGCCTTGCGCTTCTCGGCGAGCCGCGCGAGGAAGGGAACGCGCTTGGCCGCCGCCTTCGCGCGTTGGGGCAGGACCCCGAGGAGGAGGGCGCCCGGGCGACGCGGGTAGACGAAGAGGTCGTGGAACTCGGCCTGGGGCATCTCGAAGGCGCGATGCCAGGGCATGTCCGTCAGGCAGTTCACCTCGTCGGCGACCTTGGCGGCGAGCTCGCGCTCGATGACCCGGTCGAACAGGCAGTTGCCCGGGCTCAGGCGGGAGTACGCCTCGTCGTAGGCGATCTTGAGGAGCACCAGCGAGCGGCCCAGGCGCACGCCCATGTGCACGGCGATGGGCTTGCCGTCCACCTCGAGGCGGTTCCAGACGAGCCAGCCGACGTCGGAGAGGCTGCGGGCGAGCGCGCGGTAGAAGGCGACGAGGCCCGGATCCTTCTCGATGGCGGTGCCGGCCTCCCCCTTCCAGCCCGACCCCTCCACGGCGAGGAACGCATCGAGCCCCTCGGGCTTCGCCTGGGCGCCTTCCTCGAAGACGAACGCCACGCCCGGGGTCTTCTCGAGGCGGTTGCCCGCCTTCCGGACGTTGCGTCGGAAGTTGTCGGAGAGCTTCGCGCGGAACTCCTCGATGGTGCCCGTCACCGGCACGTACGAGCCGCGTTCGTCGGGTCGGCGGAACAGGACGCCGCGCGGCGAGCGGTTCGCGAGCACGTCGAGGGTGGGGGAGGCCGCGCGGACACCGGAGAGGGAGATGCGGAACGGGTGCCCGTCGGCTTCGAAGGCCGCGTCGAGGAGGGCGGCGAGCGTCGCGCGTGCGTGCTCGGGCGCGAGGAGGACGTCCCCGGAGCGGGTGTGGTGGTCGCGGGGCGGCGCCAGCTCGAAGCCGGCGAGCCATCCGCGGGGGCGGCGCACGAGGGGGAGCACCCCGACGAGCCGGTCGCCTTCGTAGGCGAAGTGGCAGCGCCAGGTCTCCCCCGGCGCGACGCGGGTCTCCAGCCACGCCGAAGCCCACGCGTGCGACAACGTAGGCATCCGTTGGGGTGCCGCGAGGCAGAGGGCGTTCCAGGCCGCGGCGTGCGGCAGGAGCGCCTCCAGCGTCGTCGCCGAGACCACCCGAAGGGGCGATCCGGGTGTGGAGGTGCGGCCGTCCGGGAGTCGATCCGACATGGGGAAGGGAGGGATCCTGGGTTCGCGTGCTGCCCGGACGCGATCTCGGACCATACTATGTCGGCATTCTTCGCCCGGGAGGCAACAACCGTGGGTCGAGTTTCCGCCGTCTTGGTCGCCGCCGCCGCGGTGCTGGCCCCCGCGTGCGCGGGCAGCCACTCCTCCCGGACCCCCGCTCCCGTCCCCCTCGCCGCGGCGCCCGCCGCCGCCCCGGATCGGCCGGTGGTCTCCCCCACGTTCCGTTTCGCGGTCGGCGACGAGGTCGGGATCGAGATCTGGCAGGAGCCGGACCTCAAGTCCTCCCAGCGCATCCTGTCGGACGGGACCATCAGCCCGCCCCTCCTCAAGACGACCAAGGTCGTCGGCATGACGATCGACGAGGTCCAGGACCGGCTGAACAAGGACTACGCGGAGTTCCTGAAGTTCCCGAAGGTCGCCGTGCGCGTCGCGTCCATCCACGGCGACCGCGTGTTCGTCCTGGGCGAGGTGAAGAAGGCGCAGGCCGTCGCCCTCCTGGGGCCGACCACCGCGCTCGAGGCCATCGCGCAGGCGGAGGGCTTCGACGAGGAGTTCGCCAATCGGCGAGGCGTCCGCGTGATCCGTCGCGGCGCGGACGGCCAGCCCGTCGTCCTCACCGTGAACGCCGACGCGATCTACGCCGGCTACGAACGGGACCTGCCGCTCCAGCGCGGCGACGTCATCTACGTCCCGGCGACGGGCAACGCGAACTGGAGCCGCTCGGCGGGCCAGGCGCTCGCGCCCATCGCGTCCATCGTCGGCATCGCCGGCGGCGTCGCGACCCTCTTCCTGGCGGCGAACGACTGAACGCGCGTACCGGATCGGGCGTACCAGGCTCGAGGCCGCCACCGGATGGACTCGGGCCGGGTACGCCCGTTCAGCTCGGATCGTAGTAGCTGTACGCGGGATAGGGCCCGAGCTCGGGCGTGGGGCGGCTCTTCCACCGCTTGAGGAGCCACGTCCACGACTCGGGGTGCTCCCGGATCGCGCGGGAGAGGATGTCGTTCACGCGCGTGGTGGCCGCGAGGACGTCGGCCTCCTCGTCGTCGGTGCGCTCGCCCCGCAGGTCGCCGCTGATCCACAGGCGCCACCGAGCCTCCCCCTCGGGAAGCAGGAGGCTCACCGCGAGCGGGACGTCGTTCCAGCGGGCCAGCTTGGCCGGCAGGGGCGTCGTGCGGGCGGGCAGGCCGAGGAAGGGGGCGTAGATGCCGCCGTGGGCGCCGCGCACGTTCCGGTCCACGAGGAGCGAGACGCTCCGACCGTCCTCCAGGGCCTTCTTGAGGGCCATGGCGCCCCGCTTGCGGCGCCCCGCGCCGCCCGCCCCGCGGTCGCGCAGGCGCTCGAAGAACGCGTCCACGCTCGGGAAGCCCGTGGTCTCCGCCAGGTAGACGCACTCGGGCGCGTAGGGGATCACGCTCCGGGAGGCCAGCAGGAGCTCCCAGTTGCCGAAGTGGCCCGAGACCAGGACCACCGTGGGGTGCTGCGCGATGAGCGCGCGGAAGCGGGCGTCGTCGGCGGGATCGACGCGGACGAGGCTGCGGTAGCGCGCGGGCGTGAGGGGCTGGAGGTGGAACAGCAGGAAGATGGATCGGACGGCGCAGCGGTAGGAGGCGCGCGTCAGCCGCCGTCGCTCGGCGGGGGAGAGCTCGGCTCCGAACACGAGCGAGAGGTTCTGGGCGCTCGCCTTGCGCCCTCGCGGGTCGAGGGCCCACACCAGGGCCGCGAACGCGTTCGACAGCACGAGCACCCAGCGCGTGGGCAGGGGGCGCAGGAGGGCCGCCGCCAGCTCGAGGGGCCAGACCACGGCCCGCTGCGCGAAGGCGCGCGCCAGGTGCTCCAGGCGGGTCGGGCGGGCGGGCGCGGGCACGCGCGGATCCTACGGCGGGGGGAGGCAACCCGGGACGCACTTCGGGGGCGCGCCGCCTTCGGCCGTGCGCCCTCCTCCTCGCCGCATCGCGGAGGAGGAGCTTCGCCCACCGTCGCTCCGTGACCCGCCTCGACGTGCGCCGCCCGGTCAGGCCCGGGCGAGGAGCAGCGCGAACGCCTGGCCGTCCAGGCCGCACGCGAGCAGCAGGAGGGACGTGGGGGCGGCGGAGAGCCCGGGCAGCCGTCCCGCCGACAGGGCGTGCGCGGCGAGCGCCGCCTCCGCCACGTCGCTGCCGGGCCCCATCTCGCCGGTCTGGCGGCGCCACGCGACCACCGGCACGCCGCTCCCGCCGGGGAGCGTGGCGAGCGCCGCCCGTCCCTCGTCCAGGTCGAAGCAGAGCGCGGCGGAGATCTCG
>CAZJJQ010000508.1:0-3512 GCA_964546345.1 uncultured Planctomycetales bacterium | reverse complement strand
CCGCGAGCGCGTCCATGCGGCCGCGGTCGGGGGCCAGCGCGCGCTCGAACGCGGCGAGCTCGGGATCCCCGGGCTCGCGGGGATCGAAGAGACCGGGCACGTCGTCGTGGTCCGGGGTCATGACGGATCCGCCTTTCGGAGCTCGGCGCGCAGGAGCGCCATCCCGCGACAGAGGTGCACGCGGACGGACGCGTGCGTGAGGCCCGTGCGCGCCGCGATCTCGGGCCCCGAGAGGCCCTCCACCAGCCGCCACACGAGGGCCTCGCGGTACGTCTCGGGGAGCGCGCCGAGGCCCGCCCACAGCCGACGGCGCAGGTCGGCGTCGGCGCCCGCGGAGGCTTCCGGCGCGACGGGGTCCTCCCCGTCGCAGAGCCCCGACGTCTCCCTCCGCCTCCGCCGGCGACGCCTCCAGCGGTCGTTCGCGGCGTTCGTCGCCACCTGGCGCAGCCAGCCCGGCAGCGCGCGCGGGTCGCGGATCCGGGGCAGGTTGCGGTGGAGCGCGACGAACGTCTCCTGCACCACGTCGTCCGCCTCGGTGCGCCCCACGCGGGCCCGCGCGATCCCGTGCACGATCGGGGCGAACCTGCGGTGGAGCGCCTCGAACGCCGACGCGTCCCCGGAGGCCGCCGCCGCGAGGACGGGCCCGAGATCGGACCCGTCGTCGGTGGGGGCGGGCTGCCTCGCGGGGACGGTCGGCATCGGACGGCAGGGTACCGCCGCCGTCACTTCACGGCGGCGAGACGGCGCTCGGCCTCGGCCCGGACCCCGGGGTCCTTCGTCGAGGCGAGGACGCCGCGGAGGAACGGCTCGAGGAACCGTCCGGCGCCCTCGAGGATCCCCTCCGCCCACGACGCGTCGCCGGGGGGAAGGCCCTTCGGATCGGCCACGGCGAGGATCCGCAGCGCCCGCTCGATCCGCTCGCGCCGGTCGTTGAACAGCAGCTCGATGCGGCCCACGAGCGCGCGTTCCACGCGGTCGGGCGCCGGGTCGATCTTCAGCGGGAGCAGGGCGTCCACGAGGGGCCTCGGCACGACGTAGAAGACGCGGACGCCGTCGGTCGAGAACCAGCTCCGCGCCCACGTGTCCACCATGGCCCGCGCCTCGTCGGGGTTCATCCCCTGCGAGACGAGGAGCTTCGTGACGTCGGAGCGGAGGCCCTCGGACCCGCCCTCGCGGTAGGCGTCTCGGGGTCGGCTCCCGAACAGGTCGGACGCGGTGCTCCCCGGCGCGACGTCCGTGACGACGTTGTACCGGCTCCACGACTTGTGCCCCGCGCTCACGTCGAGGGCGACGACCGCCGCGACCGGATGCGCGCTCCCGTTCCGGAACGAGAGCCTCCCCTCCGCGTCCTCCGCCACCGTCATCGGGAGCGTGAACGCCCCGAGGCCCCGATAGAAGAGGTAGCGCTCCGCCTCGGTCGGGCCCGCGCGCCCCGGATCGTGCCGCGGGACCGTGCGCACCCACGCGGCGTCCACCTTGCGCGCGAACGCCCACGGGACGTCGTCCGCCACCGCCGGGAGCTCCGCGGGCGCCGCGCTGCCGCGCGGCAGCAGGTCCACCTCCCACTCGAGGAACGAACGATCCACCCGGCTCACGTCGATCGGACCCGCGTCCGCGGCGCCCTCGGGGGGGCCGAGGAGGTCGGTCACGGGGTACCACTGCGTGATCAGCCCCTTCACGAAGTCCACGCGCACGCGCGCGCGACGCGCGACGTCGGTGTGGAAGTAGAGGACGGGCGTCTCCATCTTCTGGGTCACGCGCTGCGCCGGCCTCTCGAGGCCCTTGTAGCCCTGGTCGCGCAGGGGGCACGCGCGCACCTTCGCCCGCGAGTAGACGAAGTCGGGGAGCGCCTCCTCCTCGTGGGCGAGGCCCTCGAGGCCCACGCCGTCGGCGCCCTGCACCGACGTGAAGGTGCCCCATTCGTGGACGACGAACGGCGCCTTCGCCGACGGGGGGCCGTCGCCGCCGGCGAGGGAGGCGCCCGCGAGGGGCAGGAGGCCGAGGCTCGCGACGAGGGCGGCGAGGGCGACGCGACGCGGACGGGTGGGGGCGGTCATGGGGGCTCCGGGGGCTGGGTCTACGGAGAGGACGCGCCCCGCGGCCGGGCGTTAGCGCGCACGTCGGGGGCGTCGTCCCCCGCCGCCCCCTCCCTCCCGGGCGCGTCCGCGATCAGCCGCCCGAGGGGCCTGCGGAGAGCGAGATCACGCGGCGGAGGCCGTCCAGCAGGTCGCCCGCGCCGAGGGTGTGCGTGCCGCCCTTCGCGTCGGAGACCGTGGCGCCGACGGCGCCCTCGGGGACCACGAGCGCGAAGGTGCCCGCCGCGTCGTGGAAGTAGCGCGACTCCGTGGAGAACGGGCGCGGACCCCCGCCCGCGGGCCATGCCCAGTCCACCGCGACGACGGGCACGGGCGCGCCGGCCGCGTCCACGACGACGAGCGTGACGCGGGGCAGCGGCTGCGTCAGGGAGACCGTGAGCTCGTCGCCGTCGGTCGGCACGCCGGAGAGGCCCACGGCGCGCCAGTCGTGGTGGACCACGTAGAGCGAGAGAGGCCCCCGCTGCACGTTGTCGAGCCAGAACGTGCCGTCGGCGTTCGAGGGCGTCCAGTTGCCGCCGCCCGCGACCACCGCCGCGGCGACGGGCTCGCCCTGCGCGTCGATCACGCGGCCGCGGAGCGCGTGGCCGGCGAGGACCTGCGGGCTCCACTCGACGTCGCCGTCGAAGCGCAGGCTGACGTGGAGCACGCAGTCGATGCGGACGTGGACCGAGATCTCGTGGACGCCGGGCGCGAAGCCCTCGAGGCGGTAGCGTCCCTGTTCGTCGGTGACCGCCGCCGGGCACGGGTCGAGGACGACCATCCGCTCGGTCTTGTCGTACTCGGTGGCGACGAACGCCCCGGAGACGCGGAGGACGGCGCCGACCACGGGGTGCCCTTCGAGGTCGCGGACGGTGCCGTGCACGGCCGCGCCGCGGGTGGGGAGGACGAGGCGGCCCACGTCGGTGACCTCGCCCGGAGCGATGGACGGGACGCGCTGCGCGACCACGTCGTAGAGGAGCGGATGGCGCACGGTCACGAGCACCTCGCCGTCGGCGCCGAAGTGGATCGTGTCGAGGGCGATCGGGCGCAGGTCGAAGAGTCCGTCCGCGCCGGTGACGAGGCGGCCGAGCTGCCGCACGCGATGGTCGTAGTACGCGTTGCGGACGTAGAAGCTCGAGTAGACGAGGACCTCCGCGCCGGCGACCGGCGCTCCGTCCTCGCCCACCACGATCCCCTGGAGCGCGGTCTGCGCGGACGTCTCGGGCTCGGAGGGGTCGCGGAGGAAGCGGCCCGCCTCCGGGTCGATGCGCGCGACGCCGACGAACCGCGCGCCGAGCGCCCCCGCGACGTCGCGCACGCCGAACGCGCCCACCCGGCCCAGGAGCTCCTCGCGAGACATCGGGAACGGCGCGGCCGCGCTGGCGGAGATGCGATCGACGAAGGCGCTCGGCGCGACGGCGAGGAAGGTGCGGACGG
>CAZJJQ010000507.1:0-3521 GCA_964546345.1 uncultured Planctomycetales bacterium | reverse complement strand
CCGGACGCGACGTGCGGATCGGCGTCCGCACCCCCGGCGGACCGCGCCGCGCGGTCGCCGTGCGGACCCTGCGCGACGAGCAGCCCCTGCGCTACCGCGACTGGGTCGAGGCGAACCGCGCGCGCGTCCACGCCGAGACGGGCGGGCGCGTGGGGTACGTCCACGTGCCCAACATGGGCCCGCTCGGCTACAGCGAGTTCCACCGCTACTACGCCGCCGAGGTCGAGCGCGACGCGCTGCTCGTGGACGTCCGCTGGAACGGCGGCGGCCACGTCTCGCAGCTCCTGCTCGAGAAGCTGTCCCGCCGGCCCCGCGGGTTCAACCAGAGCCGTTGGCGCGTGCCCGCCCCGTACCCGGGCGACGCGCCCCGCGGGCCGGTGGTCGCGCTCACCAACGAGTACGCCGGCTCGGACGGCGACATCTTCAGCCACTGCTTCAAGCTCTTCGGCATCGGGCCCCTGATCGGCAAGCGCACCTGGGGCGGCGTGGTCGGGATCTGGCCCCGGCACGCCCTGGTGGACGGGACGGTCACGACGCAGCCCGAGTTCGCGTTCTGGTTCCGCGACGTCGGCTACGACGTCGAGGGGTACGGCACGGATCCGGACGTGGAGGTCGAGATCCGTCCGCAGGACCACCGCGCCGGCCGCGACCCCCAGCTCGATCGGGGCATCGCGGAGGCGCTGGCGCTGCTGAAGACGCAGGGGCCGGCCGCCGCCGACCTGGCGAAGCGGCCCCTCCGCCGCCCGCCCACCCTCCCGAAGCTCGGGTGATCCCGCGACGCCCCGTCGGACGTCGCGCTCCGGAGCCCTCCCCCGTGCCCCCTCCCTCCTCCCCGCCTCCTCCGCACCCGGGTCCGGTGGTGCCGCTGCGCGCCCTGGGCAAGGTCATCCTGTTCGTCACGCAGATGCCCCGGGCGCTGGCGTTCTACCGCGACGCGCTGGGCCTCGACGTGGCGCTCGACACGCCCGAGTGGGTCGAGCTCGACACGACCGGGGCGACCCTGGCCCTGCACGCGGGGGTCGCGCCTGCGCCGGCGGGCGCGCCCGACCCCGAGGGCGTGCCGCACGTGCAGGTCTCGTTCGCGGTGGCCTCCGTGGGCGCGGCGCACGCCGCCCTGTCCTCGCGCGGGGTGGTGTTCGTGCACGGGCCGCGCCCGATCGCACCCGGGACCTTCCTCGCGCGGTTCCGAGATCCCGATGGGCATTCGCTCGCGATCGCAGGGCCTGCGTGAGCGTGTCCACCTCGGGCGGGACGGCGGGCGCCTTCGCCGTCGTCTCTTCAGGGGACGACGGTCGTCCCGGGTAGGCTCTCCCTCGATGCGCGCACTCGTCACCGGCGGGGCCGGGTTCCTCGGGAGCCACCTGGTGGACCGCCTCCGGGCGGCCGGGGCCGACGTCGTGGCCCTCGACGACCTCTCGACGGGGCGGGCGGCCCACCTGGTGGCGCACGCGGGGGACCCGCACGTGGTCCTGGTGACGGGGGACGTCCGAGACCGGGCCCTCGTCGGCCGCGAAGTCGAGCGGTGCGACGTCGTGTTCCACCTCGCGGGCGCCGTCGGCGTGCGGCGGGTGGCGGAGGATCCGGCGGGGACCTGGTCGCGCAACGTGGAGGGGACGGCGAGCGTGCTCGAGGCGTGCGCGCGGGGCGGGACCCGTTGCCTGCTCGCGTCCACCAGCGAGGCGTACGGGCCGACGGCCGCCGGGACGCTCTGCGAGGATCACCCCGTGGTGCTCGACCCGTCGGGACGGCGCGACGTCTACGGCGTGAGCAAGGTGGCCGGCGAGAGCCTCGCGATGGCGTTGCACCGCACCTCGCTGCTCCCCGTCACCGTCGTGCGGCCGTTCAACGTGGTCGGGCCGCGGCAATCGGCGCGCTACGGCATGGTGCTCCCGCGATTCGCCGCGGCCGCCGTCCGCGGCGAGCCCCTCACGGTGCACGGGGACGGCCGGCAGACGCGCACGTTCCTGCACGTCGCCGACGCCGTCGAGGCGCTGGTCTCCCTGGCGACGACCACGGCGAGCGAGGGGCTCGTCGTCAACGTGGGGAGCGACGAGGAGGTCGCCATCGCCGATCTCGCGCGGCTCGTCGTGGACGTCGCCGGCACGGGGGCGCCCCTGCGGTTCGTCCCGTTCGTGGACGTGTACGGCCCCGGGTTCGTCGATCCCCTCACGCGCCGTCCGGACGTGGCGCGGCTGCGCCGCCTGACCGGCTTCGCGCCCCGCCTCCGCCTCCTCGACGCGGTGACCGACGCGGTGCGGGCGGCGCGGCGGGAGAACCCCACCCTGGTGTAGCCCCGGGCCCGTCGCGGTCGTCACGCCCGGAGGACGTCGGCACCGGCGCGCACCTCGCGCAGCAGCGGCACCCGCTCGACCATGGGGCCCTGGCGGCCGGGCGGCGCATGGGCGACGAGCGAGTCGAGCAGCCATTGCGCCTCGACCTTGCGCGTCGCGTCGTGGGTCGCGTGCGCCAGGACGTGCTGCGCCTCGAGCCGCGTCAGATGGGGGAGGTGGGTGGAGAGGCCGTCCAGGGTCGCCGTGGCCTCGCCGACCGCGTCCGGCTCGATGCGCGCGAGCCAGGCGAGCGGGAGGACGAGGTCGCGCGGGGAGGACGTCTCCCTCGCGATGGCGACCGCGACGCGCAGGTGCCCCAGGGCCTCGGCCCGGCGGCCCCCGCGGACGTGGAAGCGGCCGAGCGCGAGGTGCACGGGCATCGCGAGGCGGCGGTCGTTCGCGTCCTCGACGTTCGCCAGGCGCCGCGCCCAGCAGGCGCGCGCCGTCGCCTCGTCGCCCAGCTGGAGCGCGACCTGCGCCCGCTCCTCGTCGAGCTCCTTCGCGAGCTTGTCGAGGCCCGCGCGCACGCACGCGTCCACGCAGCGCCCGTGGACCTCGAGCGCGCCCTCCGGGTCGCCGAGGAGGAGCAGCGTCTCGATGCGGCTCATGAGGCCGAGGGCGAGCCCGCGGGCGTAGTCGATCTCGGCGCAGAGCGCGAGGTGGCGTTCCTCGAGGGCGAACGCGCGGGCCAGCCGGCCGGACGCGCGTTCGACGCTCGCGAGGTTGCCCTGCGCGATGGCCTCCCCGCGCCGGTAGCCCATGGCGCGGGTGAGCTCGAGCTGGCGGCCGAGCTGGGCCGCGGCCCGCTCGTACTCGCCGTCCTCGAGGAGGCAGAGCCCGAGGTTGCCCACGGCCGTGGCCTCGCGCATGGGCTCCTCGAGCTCCCGGGCGATGGCGAGCGCCTCCTGGTGGCACGCGGCCGCCTCGTGGTGCCGCCCCGAGGCCCAGAGCGCGTTCCCGAGGTGGGACTGCGCCGTGCCCACGAGCTCCCGGAGCCCGGTCGAGCGCGCGAGGTCGAGCTCCTCCCGATGCGTCGCGACGCTCTCCTCGTGCCGACGCAGGATGCGCTGCGCGGTCCCGATGCCCCCGAGCGCCGCCACGACCGAACGCGTCGCGCCCGCACCGCGGGCGAGGTCGCGCGCCTCGACGAGCCGCGCGAGCCCGGCCGCGGGGCGGCCCGCGTGGAGATCG
>CAZJJQ010000506.1:0-3532 GCA_964546345.1 uncultured Planctomycetales bacterium | reverse complement strand
CCGGTCCCACCGGGCGAACATCGTGACCTTGCGCTTCTCGAAGATCCGACCCATGGCGTCCTTCCGGAGGGTGCGGCGAGGGGGCAGCACCCGAGGGGGGGAGCATACGGGGCGCCCGGGCCGCGCGGCCACGAACAACCCGGGGCGGCCCGGCCTCCCGGGCCCTAGCCCGACCCAGTCATGAAGGGGACGAGGTTGGGGCCGCGCCTGCGGCCCGGGCGTGTCCGACGGCTCACCTGCGTGCCGAAGTCGCACCCGCGAAGCGATCCCTCCTCGGCGGGTGGCACGAACCCGCAAGCATCGGGCTCGCTTCGCGCCCGGGCCACATGTTGGGGCCCCAACGGGTGCCTGCCGTGCAATCGGCGCATCCGTCGGCCTCGTCCTTCATGAAGGGGTCGGGCTAGCCGCCGCTCAGGGCCCCGAGGATGTGGACCTCGTCCGTGGCCCCCACGGGCGTATGGAGATCGTCGGTCGGGGTCACGTTCACGAACACCTTGACGTGCCGACGCAGTCGGTCCTGCTCGTCCACGAGGCGGAAGCGCAGCCCCGGGAACCGCCGGTCGAGGTCCTCCATCACCTCGCCGACGGTGCCCCCGTCCGCCTCGACGGCGGGCTTCCCCGCCGTGTAGGCGCGGTAGTGGGACGAGAGGTTCACCCGCACGTTCGGGTCACGACTCCGTGACGGTCACGGAGTAGATGTGGGGCAGGTGGCTCGCGACGGCGGTCCACTTCGCCCCTTCGTTGCGACTCGCCCACAGCTGGCCGGACGTCGTGCCGAAGTAGAGCCCCACGGGATCGTGGGCGTCGCAGCACATCGCCTGCCGCTTCACGGTCAGGTACGCGTCCTTCGGGGGGAGCCCGGCGTCGAGGCGGGCCCACGAGGCGCCCGCGTCCCGGGTCACGTACGCGGCGGGCTTGCCGTCGGGACTCGTGCGCGGCCAGACCGAGCTGCCGTCCATCGGGAGCACCCAGGCGGTGTCGGGATCCCGCGGATGCACCACCATCGGGAAGCCGACGTCCCCCACCTTCTTCGGCATCGCCCGGCCCACGCGCTCCCACACGCCGGTCGGCCGGTCCATGCGGTAGATGCCCATGTGGTTCTGCTGCCACAGCCGATCCGGGTGGAGGGGATGCAGCTTCACGTCGTGGGGATCGTGGCCGTACTCCTTGGGCTCGGGCCCCCACCCGTCCACGCCCTTGTTCAGGGGCTTCCAGTCGGCGCCGTAGTCCGTGCTCTCGAAGATGCCTCCGCTCGACATGCCGAGGTACATGTGGTTCTTGTCGCGGGGATCCACGAGGATCGAGTGCATCTTCCCGCCGTCGGGCGTCATGTCCTTCGGCCCGCCCGTCCACGCGTCCTTCATCGGGTGCGCGTTGAAGCCCGCGACGCCCTCCCAGGTGTCGCCGCCGTCGGCCGAGCGGAACAGCCCCTGCGGCGAGGTGCCGGCCCACCACACGCCCGGCTCGCTCGCGTGGCCCGGGGTGAGCCAGAACACGTGGTCCACGGCGCGGCCCGTCTCCCCTTCGGGGGCCTTCGGGAACGCGGGCGGCTTCGTCGCCTCCTTCCAGGTGCGCCCCTTGTCGGTGGACCGGTAGACCGTCGGCCCCATGTGCCCCGTGGTGGAGGCCATCAGCAGGGTCTTCCTGTCGCGAGGATCGAGCTTCACGTGATAGACGACGTGCCCCAGGAGGATCGGGGCCGACCGCGTCCAGGTCCTGCGCGTGGGGTCGCTCTTGAAGCAGAACGCACCCTTGCGCGTCCCCACCCACACGGTCACGGGGCCCGTGACGGGCTTGGGCCCGCTCTGCTTCGGAGCCGTCTTCGTCGTCGCACGCGCCATGGAGTCCTCCGGGTGGGTGAGCCAGCCGGAGAGCGTACCGGCCCGTGCGGCGGCGGGAAGCCCCCCCCACCCCGGCAGCGCGGCTCAGCGGGCGGCGAGCGGCCCGACCTTGCTCCGGAGGGCCCACGTCAGGCTCTCGGGATCCAACCGGGAGGCGCGCGCATAGGCCTCCGCCGCAGCGGAGGCGTTGCCCGCGGCCCGGTGACAGTCGCCGAGCGCCCCCCACGCGCTGCTGGAGCCGGGATCGGCGGCCACCGCCGCCTCGAGACGCGCGCGCGCGGTCGCGGGGTCGAGGAGCGCGAGGCGCGCGTACCAGCGGACCCCGCCCGATCGCCGTCCCGCCTGCTCGTAGAGCGCCCGGGCCTCGTCGGTCCGGCCCACCCCCGCGTACGCGTCGGCGAGCGCCCCGAGCAGGTCGGTCCGGTCGCCGACCGCGCGGCGTCGCGCCTCGAGGACGGGAATCGCCCGCGACGGATCGGAGCGCGCGAGCCCCCGCTGCCACGCCCCCGCCGACGGATCCAGCTCCAGCGCCTCGCGGTACTTCTCGAAGGCCGCGCGGGGGTTCCCCGACTCGAGAAGGGCGTCGCCGTACGCTCCGACGACGTCCTCGCGATGCCGTCCCTTGTACGTGTCCACGGCGCCCGCGAGGACCTTCGTCGCCCGCGCCGGATCCAGCGCGAGGAGTGCCGCGTTCCACCGGGGGTCCGCGGGATCGAGGTCGTGCGCGCGCAGCAGCGCATCCACGCCTTCCTTGGGCCGGTCTCCCGCGACGGCGATCCGCGCGATCAGGCCCAGCGTCTCGTCGTCGGCCTGCGGTCCCGCCAGCTCCACGGCGACGGCGTACGCGCGCTGCGGGTCGGCCTGCATCATGCCGGTCAGGGCGTCGCGGGAGAGGCCCCGGGACGCCGACTGCCGGTACGCCTCGAAGGCCTCCTGCGCGTTCCCGGCGGCCAGCTCGACCCGGCCGAGGCTCGTCCAGGCGGCCGGATTGGTGCCCTGCTCGCCGGCGACGCGACGCGCGTGCGCGAGCGCCTGGTCGGGCGCGACGGCGAGGAGCCCGTCGAGGTTGCGACGGTCGAGCGGCTCGCGGGCGAGGCCGGCCTGGTACAGCCCGATGGCGAGCTCCGGGCGCCCCGCGCCCACGAGCGCGTCCCCGGCCTGGCCGAGCCGCTTCGCGGGCCAGCCCTTCTCCGCCGCCAGCCGCGTCAGGAGGCCCGCGGCCCTCACCGGGTCGGTCGCCACCAGGCGCTCGATCAGGTCCTGGTGGATCTCGATCGCAAGCGCGGTTGAGAGCACGCCGAGCGCCCCCTCCCGATCGCCGGCCTCGAGCATCACGGCCGACACGTGATCGGCGGGCCAGTCGGTCGTGGGCGTCGCCCCCATCACGCGTCGCAGCAGCTCCGAGCGCGCCCCCGGCGGGAAGAGCCGGACCGCGTCGAGCACCTCGGCCATGGAGATGCCGGAGCGCAGCGCCGCGGGGACGATGCGGACGAAGTCGTCGGGGCGCTGGCCCAGCGCGTACATCGTGAGCAGCGCCGCCCAGCCTCGGGTCGCGGCGGGCGAGGCGGCGGCCCCGCGCTTGGCCGCGGCCTCGACCCCGAGGGCGGTCTTCCCCGAGGCCGCCGCGTCGAGCTCGCGCCGCAGCAACCGCTCGTCGGGGGAGCCCGGCCCCCGCCCCGTCGAGGTGAGGG
>CAZJJQ010000505.1:0-3535 GCA_964546345.1 uncultured Planctomycetales bacterium | reverse complement strand
CTCCTGCGCGCCATGGCGCTGCGCGCCCTGTGCCCCGCCACGTCGCGCCTGCTCGACGAAGTCCAGCGCACGAACGTCGTCGCGCACCTCGAGGCGGCGTGCCTCGACCACGACCTGCTCGTCCGCGCGCTCGACGGCGGCCTCCTCTCGCGGGACCGCTTCGACCGCCTCGTGCTCAAGGTCGCCTTCAACGACCTTCCCCTCGCGCGCCTGCACGGCGTCGTCGACCGCCCCGGCCCCGAGCTCTCGCGCATGCTCCAAGGGCTCGCCACCGAGCGGGAGGCCGCGGGCCGCGCCGTCTGGCGCGACACGACGAGGCTGTGCGCCGGCGCGCCCGTGCCCGGCACCGTCGCCCGCGTGCTGGGCGGCCTCGAGCACGGCGACGCGGGCCTGCGCCTCGCCGCCGCCGACGCGCTCGGCCGCCTGCGCCGCACCGACCTTCTCCCGTTCGCCCGCGAGCGCCTCGACCGCGAGGACCGCCCCGAGGTCCGCGCCGCCCTCGAGCGCGTCCTCGCCTCCTGAAAGGCCCCCATGCGCATCTTCGACCCGCACATCCACATGGTGAGCCGCATCACCGACGACTACGAGCGCCTCGCGCTCGCCGGCGTCGCCGTGGTCCTCGAGCCCGCGTTCTGGCTGGGCCAGCCCCGCACCCACGTCGCGACCTTCGTGGACTACTTCGACACCCTCATCGGCTGGGAGCGCTTCCGCGCCTCCCAGTTCGGCATCCACCACCTCTGCACCATGGGCCTCAACCCCCGCGAGGCCAACGACGACCGCGTGAACGCGGCGGTCCTCGAGGTGCTCCCCCGCTGGCTCGAGAAGGACGGCGTCGTCGGCGTCGGCGAGATCGGGCTCGACGACCAGACCCCCGCCGAGGAGCGCGCCTTCCTCGCCCAGCTCGAGCTCGCCACCGCCCACGGCCTGCCCGTCCTCATCCACACGCCCCACCGCGACAAGAAGCGCGGCTTCGAGCGCTGCATCGCCATGATCAAGGAGGCCCGCTTCCCCTTCGAGCGCATCCTCCTCGACCACGGCAACGAGGAGACGATCCGCCTCACGCGCGAGCTCGGCTGCGTCTCGGGCTTCTCGCTCTACCCGTTCACGAAGATGGACGTGCCGCGGATGGTCGAGGTGATCCGCGAGTACGGCTTCGACCGCATCGTCGTCAACAGCGCCGCCGACTGGGGCATCAGCGACCCGCTCATGGTCCCGAAGCTCGTGCAGGCCCTGCTGCGCGCGGGCTTCCCCGCCGCCGACGTGGCGAAGCTCGTGTGGGACAACCCGCTCGCCTTCTTCGAGCAGAGCGGCCGCATCGACCGCCGCGCGCTCGAGCGCCCGCCCGTCGTCACGCGCCGCGAGACCCACGAGGGCAACACGATCCTGCGCGGCCAGGACCCCAGCAAGACGTAGGCGAGGCAGGCGACGGGGCGGGAAGGGCCTGCGGATTCCCGGGGGCGGCGGGGGCGGGGGCGCGTCGACCCGCGGGGGACCGCTTGCCATGCTCCGGGATCCCTGCGCGCCTGCCGCGGTCCGCGCGCTCCCGCCGTCGGATAGGCTCTCCACGTGGACGCCATCCCTCCCGACGAGCCCGGCGCGCCCGATCCCGAGGACGAAGGCGCCGGCCTCGCGGCGCCGGACCCGGATGGACCGGAGGCGGGAGCCGCACCCGAGGCGCCCTACGATCCCCTGCCGCCGTTCGCGGTACCGATCGTCTGGCTGCTCGGGCTGTTCCTCGTGCCGTTCCTCGCCATGGGGACGATGTTCCTGGCCGTGTTCGGGGGACACGGCGACGAGCCGAGATCCAACTGGGTTCCGATCGCCGCGACGGTCGTGTGGACCCTCGTCTGCGTCCGTCTGTTCTTCGTCCGGCGGCGGCGGGCGCGGAGGCGAGCGGACCCGAGGCGCCGGACGCCCTGGTGACGATCCGGGACGCCCCCGCCCCGGACGGGGCGTGCCCGGGGCGTGCGGGGTATAACGACCGCGCCGCGTGGGAATCGTCGTTCTCCGCGGATCGGCCGCATCTCCGAGGGCTCCGGATCAACGCGAGGGCACCGTGGACAAGACCTTCCGCAACGCCGACGACGCGCTCCACGATCTCCGGGACGGCGTGACGCTGCTCGCCGGAGGGTTCGGGCTCTGCGGCATCCCGGAGAACTGCATCCAGGCCATCCACCGCAAGGGCACGCGCGACCTCACGATCGTCTCGAACAACTGCGGCGTGGACGACAAGGGCCTCGGCATCCTGCTCGCCGCCGGCCAGGTCAAGAAGATGGTCTCGTCCTACGTCGGCGAGAACAAGATCTTCGAAGGGCTGTTCCTCTCCGGGAAGCTCGAGGTCGAGCTCATCCCGCAGGGCACGCTCGCCGAGCGGCTCCGGGCCGGCGGCGCGGGCATCCCCGCCTTCTACACGCCCGCGGGGTACGGCACCTTGGCCGCGAAGGGCCGCGAGACGCGCGAGTTCGACGGGAAGCCCTACGTGATGGAGCGCGGCATCACCGGCGAGTTCGCGATCGTGAAGGCGTGGAAGGGCGACACGTGGGGCAACCTCGTGTACCGCAAGACCGCGCGCAACTTCAACCCGATGATCGCGACCGCCGGCAAGATCACGATCGCGGAGGTCGAGCACCTCGTCCCCGTGGGCTCCATCCCGCCCGACGAGGTCCACACGCCCGGCATCTTCGTGCGGCGCATCTTCCAGGGCGTCGGCTACGAGAAGCCCATCGAGCGCCGCACGACCCGCCCGCGCGCCTGAGGCCGCCCCACCCGCAACGCTTCGAAGGAGGACTCCCATGGCCGTCGATCGCGACCAGCTGGCGAGGCGCGTGGCCCGCGAGCTCAGGGACGGGGACTACGCGAACCTCGGCATCGGCATGCCGACCACCGTCGCCAACTTCATCCCGCCCGGCATGGACGTCGTCCTCCAGTCCGAGAACGGCCTGCTCGGGATCGGCCCGTTCCCCTACGAGGGCGACGAGGACCCCGACCTCATCAACGCGGGCAAGCAGACGATCACCGAGATCCCCGGCTCGTCCTACTTCTCCTCCGCCGACTCCTTCGGGATGATCCGCGGCGGGCACATCGACCTCGCCATCCTCGGGGCCATGCAGGTGTCGGGCAAGGGCGACCTCGCCAACTGGATGATCCCCGGCAAGATGGTGAAGGGGATGGGCGGGGCCATGGACCTCGTCGCGAGCGCGAAGCGCGTCATCGTGATGATGGACCACACGGCGAAGGGCGAGAAGAAGATCGTGAACGAGTGCTCGCTCCCGTTGACCGCGCTCGGCGTCGTGAGCCGCATCGTCACCGAGCTGTGCGTGCTCGACGTGACGCCCAAGGGGCTCGTCCTGCGCGAGCTGGCGCCCGGCGTGACCGTCGAGGACGTCCGCGCGCAGACCGAGCCGCCGGTTCTCCTCGACGGCCCCGTCGGCTCCATGGTCTGAGAGCGCGTGAAGAGATCGCCGAACGCGTCACGTGCCACCCGATGCGGGGGAGATGCGCTCCCGACCGATCGGGCTCGATTTCGGAGGCTCGC
>CAZJJQ010000504.1:0-3541 GCA_964546345.1 uncultured Planctomycetales bacterium | reverse complement strand
GCCCGCCGCGGAGCGCCAGGGCCGCCCACCGCAACCCGCCCCCCCGATCAGCGGGGACGGCGTCCCCTGGCAGCCGAGGACCCGGCCGCCGAAGACCGGGCCGCCGTGGACTTCCCCTTGGCGCCCGACGCCTTCCCGGTCCGTTTCGCCCCGCCGGGGGCGACCGCCGGGGTGCGGGCGCCCTTCACCGGCCGGGGGGACGGGGCCGCGGGCTTCCCGAGAGCCTTCCCCCGCGCGTTTCCCTTCGGGGTGGGCTTCCGGGATGCCGCCTTCCCCGCGCCGTCGGTCGCGCGCGCGCGTGCGACCTCCGTCCGCGGAGCCTTCGCAGCGGGGACCCGGCCCTTCGCGGGGGCGCGGGGAGCGGCGGGGGCTTTCGGCGCCGCCGCGTCGGAACGATCCGCAGCGGAGGGGTGGGCAGCACGGGCCTTGCGGGAAGGAGGGGGGCGGGGGGAGGGAGCCTGAGAGGGGAGCACCGCCTCGGAGGCCGGAGCAGCCCCCGCCGGCTTGCCAGGCCGCGCGGGCGCCGAGGGGCCGACGGTCCCGGTGACCGCCAGGGTCGCCGCCCCCTCCGGCCGCGGGGCGCCGAGCTCGTCGGCGATCGCGGCCACGAGGGCCGTGAGCCCGGAGCCCGCGACCGCGGAGATGGGGACGACCCTGCGGCCGATGGCCGACGCGAGCGCCTGGGCGGCCGCGGCCGCGCCCGCCGGATTCGCGTCGCATTTCGTCCCTGCGACGATCTCGGGGCGTTCGGCGAGGCCGTGGCCGTACGCGACGATCTCGGCGCGGACCGTGCGGTACGCGTGCGCGGGATCCGAGCCGTCGAGGGGGAACAGATCGACCAGGTGCACGAGCACGCGGGTGCGCTCGACGTGGCGCAGGAACCGATCGCCGAGCCCCTTCCCCTCGTGGGCTCCGGCGATCAGGCCGGGCAGGTCGGCGAGGACGAAGCGCTTGAAGGCGCCGACCTCGACGAGGCCGAGGTAGGGCTCCAGCGTCGTGAAGGGGTAGTCGGCGATGCGCGGGGTGGCGCGGGACAGCCGGGAGAGCAGGGTGGACTTGCCCGCGTTGGGCAGCCCGACGAGCCCCGCGTCGGCGAGGAGCCGCAGCTCGAGCCGGAGCTTGCGACGGACGCCGGGGGCGCCGTAGGTGGTGCGGGTCGGCGCCTGGTCGGTCGCGGTGGCGTAGTGGGAGTTGCCGTAGCCGCCCCGGCCCCCCTTCGCAGCCAGCCAGCGATCGCCGGGCGACGCGAGGTCCACGAGCACCTCGCCGGTCTCCGCGTCGCGGACCGTGGTGCCGGGCGGCACGCCGACGACGCGGGTCTCGCCGTCGCCCCCGTGGCAGTTGCCCCCCATGCCGTGCCCGCCGGGTTGCGCGCGGATCACGCGGTCCGAGGTCATGTCCCCGAACGTCGTCAGCTGGGGATCCGCGAGGAGGATCACGTCTCCGCCGTCCCCGCCGTCGCCCCCGGCCGGACCGCCGAGCGGCACGTACTTCTCGCGGCGGAACGCCGAGCACCCGTTCCCCCCCATCCCGGACTGCACGGTGAGGATCAGCTCGTCGATGAACATGGGGGAGGGCGCCCCGGGAGGAGGGGGATGCAGAAGGGGTGGGCGCGGGGGCCCGGAAGCGGCGCGGCCCCGCGCGCCCCGGGGGAGGGCGCGCGGGCGCGGGGGTCATCGAGGCCCGATCGGGGCGGAAGGACCTGGGCGCCCGGCTCCTCCGCGGAGCCGAGAGGCCCTTCCGGGCGCGTCAGGCCTTCGCGACTTCCGTCGCGACGGGCACCGGCTTCACGTCCACGCGGCGGTTCTCGTGATACTGCACGATGCCCTCCACGGTGGACCACAGGGTGTAGTCGCTCCCCATCTTCACGTTCTTGCCGGGGTGGATCTTGGTGCCGACCTGGCGCACGAGGATGCTCCCGGGCGTCACGCGCTGCCCGGCGAAGACCTTCACGCCGCGGAACTGGGGGTTGCTGTCCCGCCCGTTGCGGCTCGAGCCCTGACCCTTCTTGTGTGCCATGTCGTCCGACTCCGTCAGCGGGGCCGAGCCCCGACCAGGAAAGAACCCACCGGAAAAGAATCAGCAGACCCGCCGGCGGGGACGGACGCGCCCCCTCGGGGAGCCCGACCCCGGCCCGGCGACGAGATCAGGCCCCGTGCACCGTGTCGATCCGGACCTCGGTGAAGTCCTGCCGGTGGCCCTGCTTGCGGCGGTAGCCCTTGCGGCGGCGCTTCTTGAAGACGATCAGCTTCTTGTCCTTGCCATGCCGGACCACGGTCGCCTCGACGCGGGCGCCCGCCACCGCCGGGACGCCCACCGTGGTGCCGCCCTCACCGCCGAGCAGGAGCACCGTGTCGAACACCACCTTGTCGCCGGGAGCGCCGTCCCGGAGGTCGATCCGAAGACGCTCCCCGGGCTTGACGGTGTACTGCTGACCACGATCCGAGATGACGGCGTACGGCATGGGGGCGAGGTTCCGAGATCGGCCTTCCGAGACCGGAAGGCGCTCCGTAGGCGGGACGCCCGCCGTGGCCGAAGGACCGCCCGTGCGCGCGCGGCACACGGGATGCGCTCCGACCGAGGGCCCCCGGGGGAACCCTTGGCAGACGATCGAACGGGGTTTGGCGACCGAGAAAGAGGGAAGCGGAGGAGGGTACCCGCGCGCAGACGATCCTCAAGCGGTTTCGGCACCGGCTTCCGGATCGGTCCCACCGGGGGGCGCGGCGCGCTCCCTGCCCGTCCCTCCCCCGCTCGGCCCGGACGCGGCCAGGCCGCCGCTCCCGCGTCCCCCGGCTCCCGAGGCTCCGGCCGGGGCTCCGGCGGACGGCTTCAGGGGGATGCCCTTGATCGCCCACCCCCCGTAGGGGATCGCGGCGTCGGGGAGGATGCGCAAGGGTCCCGTCAACGCGGCTTCGAGGAGCGCGAGCGCCGCCCCCTTCCGCCGCTTGAGGGTGTCGGCCACGGGAGGCGCAATGCGCACCTCCAGCCCCCCGTGCCCGCGCGAGCGCGCCACGCGCGCCTGGATCTCCCGCAGCACCCGCAGCGCCAGCCCCAGGGGATGACGGCGGCGGCCGAGCCCGGCGCAGGTCGGGCAGGCGACGTGGGTGACGCTCGAGAGCGCCGGCCGGATGCGCTGCCGCGTGAGCTCGAGGCAGCCGAACGGGCCCATCCGCCCGAGCCGGATCCGCGCCCGGTCCCGCTTGAGCGCCTCGCGCAGGGCCTGCTCCACCTGGTGGATGTGCGACGACTCGGACAGATCGATGAAATCGATCACGATGACCCCGCCGAGGTCGCGCATCCGCAGCTGGCGCGCGATCTCCGGCACGGCCTCGAGATCGGTCTTGAGGGCGGTGGACTCGAGGTCCTCCTCCTCGGTGAGGCGGCCGGAGTTCACGTCGATGGCGACGAGGGCCTCCGTCGGATCGATGACGATGCTGCCTCCGGAAGGCAGCCGGACGGTGCGACGGAACGCGTCCTCGATCTGTGCCTCGATCCCGAACGCATGGAACAGCGGGGTCGGGGCCGCGTGCAGCTCGACGGT
>CAZJJQ010000503.1:0-3550 GCA_964546345.1 uncultured Planctomycetales bacterium | reverse complement strand
GTCCCGTCCCCGGCAGGGGCCGCGGCCCGCCGGCCGCCGGGGCCGAGGGCAACGTGCCCCCCGTCACGCGCGCGAGGCTCGAGGCCACGCGGTCGGCCTCGTTCGTCCCGGCGAGCGCGCGCACGCCCTCGAGGAGGACCCGACGGCGCACGTCGGGGTCGCCGGTGCCCTCGGCCTTCGCGAGCACCTCGTCCGCCGCCTTCTGGGCCGCGACGAGGACCGCGAGGCGCTCGACGCGCAGCCGCTCCTCGGCGGCGGCGTCGGGATGCGGGTGCGAGGCCGAGAAGGCCGACAGGCGCCGCAGCGCGCCCGCGTAGGCCCCCTGCGACACGGCGAGATCCACGGCGCGTTCGACGACGGCCACCTCGCGCGCGAGCCCCTCCTCCTCGCGGCGCCGACGCTCGCCGAGCTCGAGGACGATGCGCGCGCGCAGGGGGTCGCCCTCCGGCACGCGGGCGAGGAGGGCCTCGAGCCGACCGACGATCTCGGCGTCCGGACGGCCCACCGCGTTGGCCCGCAGACGGTCGAGCTCGCCCTCCACCTCGCCGCGGCGCGCGTTCACCTTCCCGGCCGCGGCGACGACGCGCTCGAGGTCGAGGAGCCGACGGGAGCGGGGGTACTGCGCCTTGAACCGCTCGAACCGGTCGGCGAGAAGGTCGTACGGCCGGTCGCGGTCCTTCAGGATCTCGAGCGCGGCGGCCGCCTCCGCGCGCTCGGCCGCGCGCCGCGCCGCGACGCCGCCCGCGAGCATCTGGACCGCGACGAGCACGGCGACCGACAGCCCCGCGAGGATCCCCGCCCGGGCCACGGACCGGCGACCGGCGACCTGCGCGCGGCGTACCTCCATCTCGACGGCCACCTGGGCGGCGCGGGCCTCCTCCTCCGGATCGAGCTCGGCCGACCCGTCGCCCCCACCCGCGTCCGCCGAAGCGACGTCGGGAGCTCCCGGCGCGGCGGGCGCCAGCGAGAGGCTCCCCCCGACCACGAGACCCGCGCCCGACACGACGACCGCGGGCGCACCGCCGGCCGCCGTGGGACGCCCTGCCTCGGCCCCGCCCGCGGCGGCGCCCCCTCCCGCCGGGACGGCGGCGTCCACGAGGGTCAGGGTGGTGTCGCCGATCGTGAGGACGTCCCCCGGGGCCAGGGCGCGGCGCAGGATCCGCTCGCCGGCGAGAAGGGTGCCGTTGGACGACTGGAGGTCCACCGCCACCCACCCGGGCCCGTCCGGCCTGGGCTCCAGGCGGAGGTGCTGCTTGCTCGCCTTCTTCTCGAGGATCACGAGCCCGCACTCCGCGTGACGGCCCACCAGCAGGCCGGTCCGGGGGAGGGGCACCGTGCGATCGGGCTCGCCGGGTACGCGGACGATCAATTCAGCCATGGGGATCCTCGGGACGGGGACGCGGAGGCTTGGAGATCAAATCGCGGACCGGAGCGGCCCGCCCTCCCCCGCGCCCCCACCCTCCCGCGCCCCTTGTCGTTTCACGACTTACGTCGGCCAGGCGCGGGGGAGCTGCGCCTGTCCCCGGGGGAGGGCGCAGGGGAACCTGCATCTCCCGCCTTCGCGACCGGGCGAATCCGCCGCGCTGCCCGCGCCGGGGCGTCCCCGTCGGGGGGCCCCGGGTGGTCCCCCTGCCCCTGCGCCCCCGGGAACCCCACTCGGCGCGCGCTCCCTGCGGGCCCGCGCTTCGCGGCCGTGCGGAACCTCCGATTCCTTCGCAGCCTCGTGGCGCGGGCTGACACCCGCAACCCGAGGAGCACGGGGGGGGCCCGCCGACGGGAAGCAGCCTCCCGGCGCGTGGCGCCGTCACCACCGCCGGGAACCCGCGCGCGGCGCGCAGGCTTCGGGCGGTGGTAGGTCAGTCGCCGTTGGGACTGCCGGGGGCGCGGGGGACGTCCACGCCGAGCTGGTCGAGCTTCGCGTCGAGCGTCGGGCGGCTGATCCCCAGGATGCGGGCGGCCTGGGCCTTGCGGCCCCTCGTACGGCGGAGCGCCTCGAGGATGGCGCGGCGCTCGAGGTCGTCGGCCACCTCCCGGACCATCTCCTTCAGGGACTTCTTGCCGAGCATGGGCACGGGCGCCGGCTCCGAGACGGCCTTGCGGACCGGGTCGGAGAGCACCATGGGGAGGATCACCTTGTCGGACAGCGCGTGGGCCTTGTGGACCTCGTTGCGGAGCTCGCGCACGTTGCCCGGCCACGGGTACCGCTCGAGCAGCCCCATCGCCTCGTCGGTGATGGACTTGGGGGGCGTCTTCGTGGCCTCGGCGATCTCGGCGAGGAAGCGCTCGACGAGCAGGGGCACGTCCTCGGCGCGCTCGCGGAGGGGAGGCAGCTCGACGGTGATCACGTTGAGCCGGTAGTAGAGGTCCTCGCGGAACCGCCCCTCGGCCACCATCTTCCGCAGGTTCTGGTTGCTGGCGGACAGGATGCGCACGTCGATCTGGATCGTGCGCTTGCCGCCGACGGGGCGGACCTCCTTCTCCTGGAGGACGCGCAGGAGCTTCTTCTGCATGTCCATCGGCATGTCGCCGATCTCGTCGAGGAAGAGCGTGCCCCCGGCGGCCACCTCGAAGAGGCCCTTCTTGTCGGCGGTGGCGCCGGTGAAGGCGCCCCGGGCGTAGCCGAAGAGCTCGCTCTCGAGCAGGGTCTCGGGGATGGCGGCGCAGTTCTCCGAGACGAAGGGACGGTCCTTGCGGGGCCCGTTGAAGTGGATGGCGCGGGCGACGAGCTCCTTGCCGGTGCCGCTCTCGCCCTGGATGAGCACGGGGACGTCGCTGTCGGTGACCTTGTCGAGGAGGTGGAACAGGTCCTGCATGCGACGGGACTTGCCCACGATGTTCGCGTAGGAGTACTTGAGCGGCGCCTCCGCGCGCTCGCGCAGGACGTGCTCCTTCACCTCCTGGAGCTCGACGCTCGTCTTCGCGATGCGCTCGGAGAGGATGCGGTTGAGCTCCTCCACCTCGCCCTTCGCCTTCTCGAGCTCGGCGAGCCGGGCCGCGTTCTCCTCGTGGAGGCGCGCGTTCTCGACGGCGAGGGCGGCCTGGTCGGCGAACGCGCGGATCGTGGGCAGGTGGCGCTCCTCGAAGACGCCGCGCTCGAAGCGGTTGTCGAGGTAGATCGTGCCGATGGGCCCCGCGCGGCCCTTCACGGGGACGCAGAGGATGGAGCGCAGCCGCAGGTTGGTGACGCTCTCGGTGCCCGAGAAGCGGTCGTCCACCGTGGCGTCGGTCACCACGAGGGGCTGGCCCGACGAGAAGGCCTGGCGCTCGACGGTCTTGCTGACCTTCGCGAGCGCGTCGCGCACGGCCTCCCGGTCGAAGTTGCGGGCGGCCACGACGCGGCGGTCCCCCGCGGCGCCGTGCTCGGGCGCCAGCAGGAGGAATCCCCGCTCCGCGCCGGTCAGGTCGATGAGCCCGTCCACGATCTGGTCGAACAGGGCGCGCTCCGACCGCTCCGACACCATCGCCGTCGCCACCTCGCGCAGGCGGGCGGCCCCGGCCACCTCCTCGGCGCCGGGCACGAGCCCGGGCATGCCGCGGCGCGAGGCGGCCT
>CAZJJQ010000502.1:0-3563 GCA_964546345.1 uncultured Planctomycetales bacterium | reverse complement strand
CCCCGAGCTGACGGTGCGAGGCGACGAGGCCGTGATCGTCCACGCGACGCCCGTCGGGGCCGAAGGGGCGCTGCCCGATGCGTTCGCTCGCTACGTCGCCGCCCTGCCGTCCGACGCCGTGGTCCTCGACGGGCCGTACGGTCGCGACGGTCGTGCGGGCGCGTTCGCCACGGCCGCGCGCGCGCGTGGCCTCGCGACCGCGGACGGTGGCGAGGTGCTCGTGGCGCAGGCCGCGGAGCAGGTTCGGCGCTTCACGGCCGGCGGCGCCGTGCCGCCGGAGGTGCTCGAGCTGGCGCTGTGCGTGCGGGAGAGCCTCGTCCTCGTCGGGCCCCGCGCGTCGGGGAAGACGAGCGTCGGTCGCGCCGTGGCCGCGCGCCTCGGGCGGCCCTTCGTGGACACGGACGAGGAGATCGCGCTCAGGGCCGGACGGCCCGTGGGGGAGGTGCTCCTCTCGCTGGGCGAGCCGGCCTTCCGCGATCTCGAGGAGCGCGAGGTCGCGCGCGCGCTCGCGCGACACGGGGCCGTGATCGCGCTGGGGGGCGGGGCCCTCGAGCGCGAGGCTTCGGTCGCGCGCCTCGCGCGCTCGGGTGCGTTCGTGGTCCGTTCGCGCGTGATGCCCGAGGAGTCGGTGCGCCGCATGCGCGCGGATCCCGTGCTCCGCCCTCCGTTGTCCCGGGACGAAGATCCCGTGAAGGAAGCGCGCGAGGTCGCGGCTCGCCGGGAGGCGGCCTGGGCCCGGTGCGCGCAGGCTTCCGTGGAGACGGACGACCGACGCGTGGAAGCGGTCGCGGAGGCCGTGGCAACCCTCTGGCGGGCCCATGTGCGCGATCCGGATTCGGGCGCTTGACGCCCCTACCTCGACCCGTAGACTGCCCTTCGCATCGCTTCGCTCGCGGGTCCGGGTTCCGGGGAACGGACCGATCTCGTGACGCGCGGCGCAACCTGGCGAGACTCCGCAGCCTGGGAGTCTCCAAAGAGAGCCCCTTCGTCCGGTAGGGGGGGGCCAGCCCCCGGAGCTTCCGTGTCCCGCCGTCCCCGTCGCAGCCCGGCCGCCGTCGAAGGAGGAAGCCCCGTCGCGTCCCGAGGGCGGGTGCCCGCGTCGCCACGGTCGCCCGGGCGACGGTGGCGCGAGTGGACGACGACGGCCGCGCTCTCGCTTGCGGGCGCGGGCGCGCTCGTGGTCGGCCCGCCCCGCGTCTCGTACGCCCAGCCGGACGAGGCGGAGCAGCTGCGCACCCGCCTCCTCGAAGGCGACGAGAACACGTGGCCCCCGCTCCTGGCTCCCCTCGAGAAGTCGTCGGCTCAGGTCGGTGCGGTGCTGGGACCCGTGCTCCGCGACCGGAGCGCGAAGGCGGCGCCCGCCGGGGCGTACGCCGCGGCGTGGCTCGTGGCCCGGGCGGGCCGTGACGGCGAGATCCTGCTCGGGGAGGACATCCTGTCCCGCGCGAAGGACGACGTCGCCTGGGTCGAGTCCCTGCGCCGGGCGCTCTCCGGTCTGGAGGTCGCGCCGGCGCCTGAACGCCGGGAGCCGCGCGGGTTCCCGGCCCTGCTCTCGTTCGCGCGCACCCGCTTCCAGAAGGCCGATCAGGACCCCATCCTCGGCGCCGAGGCGGCCTGGCTCCTGCGCTACACCGAGGACCGGGACGTCGTCGTCGAGCTCGCCTCCGCCTGGGACACGGGCGTGGGCGGGGTACGAGCCGCGGCCGCCGAGGCGCTCGAGGCCGCCCTGGCCTACCGGTTCGCGAACGCCGCGGCCGCCCACACCTTCTTCTCGGCCCACCAGGCCGACTCGTTCGGGCAGTGGGTCCGGCGCCTCTCCGCGCGGAAGGACGCACCGGAGAGCGACATCTACCGTCGGCTCGTCCGGGAGGCTTCCGCGAACCTCTCGAGGGTGGCGACGCTTGCCGAGCTCGAGCCCTACCTCCTCTCCGGCGAGACCCGGTGGGTCGAGATCCGACGTCTGGCCGCGCGAAGAGCGCAGAACGTGGAGGGAACGCCGGAGGCCTGGATCGCGCTCCTCCAGCGCGTGCTCGAGGTCGAGGAGGACCACGAGACCCTCGCCACGCTCCTCGAGCAGGCCGATCGCCTTCCTTCGGCGCCGCGCGGGGGCGACGACCCCTTCCTGCGCCTGGTGCAGGAGCGCCTCCGCGGCTGCTGCACGCTCGCGCCCTCGGTCGCCCCCTCCATCACGAAGGGCCTGCTGCGCCTCCTCGGCAAGGTGGGCGGGCCCCGGGACGTCGAGCTGTCCTTCCAGGCCCTGCCTGCGACCGCGTCGCCCGACGTGCTCGACACCCTGCTCACCGTCGCGGGGCAGGTGGGGGGCGTGGAGCAGCGGCTGCTCGAGTTCCACGCCGCGCGCCTGCCCCGCGAGGGGAAGGCCGACGAGGCGGATGCGATCGCCCTGCGGGCCCGGGCGCTCGAGGCCCTCGCGCACGGTGGCGACCGCAAGCCCAAGCCCGCGGCGGCCCTGGCCGCGGCCTACCTGTGCGAGGTGCTGCTGGGCACCGACCCGAAGAAGCGCGAGCCGGCCCCCGCGGCCCGTCGCGCGGCGGTCCGTGGGCTCGACGGGTTCCCCGGCCCCGAGACGGCGGAGTGCCTGCGTGTCCTCGTGACGCTGCCGGGCGAAGACCCGGGCCTCGCCCGCCTCGCCGTCTCCGTCCTCGGTCGTCTCGCGACGAAGGACCCCACGGCCCGCACGCGCCTCGTGGAGATCGGCGGGCTGCCGACCCCGAGCGACGCGCGTACCGAGGCCCTCAAGGACCTGGGGGGCCTCGTCGCCGACGCACCGGAGGAGGCGCGGGCGACCGTCCTACCCGTCCTGAGGGCCGCGCTTCGCGGGACCGACCCGGAGGCTCGGCTGGCGGCCGCCTCCTCCCTGGCCCTGTGGCTCGACGGGGAGTCGTTGACGTCGCTCTTCGACGCGGTGGCCGAGGCGTACGCCCGGTCTCCGGGGACGTCCGGCGTCAAGGAGACGCTGGAGGAGCGGGACCGTCCCCTGTTCGCCGCCCTCGAGCGCCTGCTGGAGGGGCTCGCGAAGGGGGAGGGCGCCGACGACGAGGCCATCGCCATGGGGGTGCTGCGCCTCGGGGCCGCGGGCGCGGTGGAGCCGGCGCTCAAGCTCGCCACCCTGGCTGCGACCGTGGGCTCGGGCCGGATCCCGCTGCAGACGAGCCGTGCCGAGCTCCTCCGGCGGCGTGCCGCGCAGGTGGACCGCGAGCCGGAGGCACGCCGCGCCGATCTGGAGACGGGGTTCAAGGCGCTCAAGTACGCCGTGAAGGCGGCCGCCGACGCCGGGGAGCGCGACGGGGCCTGGCCCCGGGCGCTGCTGACCACCCTGTCCATCGCCGCCGACCTGGGCGATCCCTCCGCCGCCACCGAAGCCCTGGCCCTCGCGGAGCTGGCACGGGGGGTGGAGCTGAACGCCGTCGAGAAGCTCGAGCTCGACCGACTGCTCTCGGTGCTGCGCCGCGGGCCGCCGCCACCGCCGCGCTGATCTTCCACCGCCCGGAGTCTGCGCGCCGCGCCGCCCCGCGTGGGGCCGGGCGCAGGGAGTCGCCCGGACC
>CAZJJQ010000501.1:0-3571 GCA_964546345.1 uncultured Planctomycetales bacterium | reverse complement strand
GGCCCCGGGATCATGGAGGCGGCCAACCTCGGCGCCGTGGAGGGCGGCGGGAAGTCGGTGGGCCTCGGGATCGAGCTCCCGAAGGAGCAGGCCCTCAACCCCCACGTCCAGATCGGCATCGAGTTCGACTATTTCTTCATCCGCAAGATGATGTTCACGAAGTTCGCCGCGGGGCTCGTCGTGGCGCCGGGCGGCTTCGGCACCATGGACGAGATGTTCGACACGCTGACGCTCATCCAGACGCGCAAGATCCGCCGCATCCCGGTGGTGCTCCTCGGCGTGGAGTTCTTCACGCCGCTCGTCGCCTTCATGCGCAACACCATGCTCCTCGAGGGGACGATCTCGCCCGAGGACCTCGACCTGTGGCACCTGACCGACGAACCCAAGGACGCGGCGGACTACCTCGACCGCCACATCGTGGACCAGACCTTCTGGACCCAGACGATGCCGTAGGACGTGGGCGCGGAGCGGCCCCGGGGGGGGAAGGCGGGGGCGCCGGGGGCGAGGGGGGGCGGCGGAGGGCCCGCGCACGGGTCACGGACGGCAGAGCGCAGACCGCCGGGGGCAGGGCCACGGGCGGGAGCGGCGCGTCGGTCGTTGCCGACAGGGACGCCCCGGACCCGTCGGGAGCCGCGACCACGCCCCGAAGCCCCCCCGGACACCTGGCCGGCGTCCCTGCCGACGGGTCTCCGACCGCGGCCGACGCGGGCGACGAGGCTTCCGGAGCAACTTGCGTGCGCAATCCCCCACGCCCGGTCGTTTCCGAGGCGAAAGCGTGCTACCGACGGGTAGCGAGCCGGCGGCGGCCAGGGGGGCCGATCCCCTCTTCCCGGCGGCCATCGAATGGTGTAAATGTCTGCGGGGACTCGGGTAAGGTCCTCTCGGTCCGAGCGTAGCCCCAGGGATCCAGGCCTCCTGCGTTTCGGCACCGTTCGTGCGATACTCCCGGCCGGCCCTCTCGGCCTCCGTTTGGCGCCCCTCTTTGGAGTGGACTCGATGAAGCGACTTCTGCTCGGTCTCGTCGCCGGTGTGACGGGCGCGGGGCTCCTCGCCCCCGCGGCGTTCGCGCACGGTGGTCAGTTCCGCGGTCCCGGCGGCGAAGCGCCTCCCGGTCTGCGTGAGCCCTCCGACCCGACGCCGCCGCCGCCCCCGGGCCCGACGACGCCGCCGCCCACGACGACGCCCCCCGACCCGACCACCCCGTCCCCGACGCCCCAGACGCCGACGACGCCGAGCTCGGTGCCGCCCCCGACGACCGAGACGCCCGCGACGCCGGGCGGCGGCGGCAAGAAGTCGCCCACCTCGTTCGACCAGTGGGTCTTCTGGTGGTCCTACAACAACGACGACCTCCTCAACCTGAAGGAGGCCATCTACGCGCTCAAGATCACGAAGGAGAGCGCGCTGGGCCAGGTCGGCGAGTCGTCGGGCGCCCGCACGGACGCGACCCGCGCGACCGAGAAGCAGGTCAAGGAGTCGCTGATCCCCGCCCTCCTCTGGGCGATGGACCCCAAGAACAAGCAGCACCCCGACACGGAGTCGGCGGCCTACATCGCGCTGGCGAAGGTGACCGACGACCCGTCGCACATCCCGCTGCTCGCGGCCGCCGTGCTCGAGAACGGCAAGAAGCCGGCGGTGGACCAGATCGTCAACGAGTCGGCGATCCTCGCCCTCGGCCTCCTGCGGCGCACCGACAAGGCGCGCCAGTTCGACGCGAAGGAGCTCGACAAGGTCCGTGACCTGCTGTTCGAGGCCTTCGAGGCCGACGGCCTCAACTCGCGCGCCCGCGGCTTCGCGGCCCTGGCCCTCGGCCTCCTCGGCGACCAGCCGACGACCCGCTCGGGCACCCTGACGACCGGCGGCGGCCTCTTCTACGCGCCCGACCCGGTCGCGGCGGGCCTCCCGACGACGGGCCGCCTGTTCGACGCGCTGAAGAAGAAGTACTCGAACAGCGAGCTCTACTGCTGCCTGATGATGGCGCTCTCGATGCAGCCGGTGACCGAGATCACCCCCGAGATGATCGACGTCCTCAAGGAGTGCGCGCTCAAGAGCAAGCTGTTCAAGGAGAACGTGGACGACGTGACCGCGTCCTACGCGGCCCTCTCCATCGGCAAGGTCGGCAGCGCGAAGGACATCCCCGCGATGCTGAACGCGATCACGGCGAACCAGACGGGCGCCAACGTGAAGCGCTCGGCCTCGATCGCCCTCGGGCTGCTCGGCCGCCGCATCGACGGCGTCGAGCGCGCGAACCTCGCGGTCCAGCTCGCGCAGGCCGTCGAGAAGATCAAGGAGCTCTCCACGAAGAACTTCGGGATCATGTCCCTGGCGTACCTGCTCGAGGCCGACATCAAGGCCTCCCGCACCGACGTCCTCAACGCCAAGGGCGTCAAGATCGCCGACATGCTCCTCAAGATCGCCAAGGACGGGAAGTACTCCGAGCGTCCGTACGGCGCCCTCGCGATCGCCCTCGTGGGCCGCGCGATCGGCGACCGCCCCGAGATCCTCGAGTACGGCCAGATCCGGCTCCAGGCCATCGACGTCCTCCAGGAGGGCCTGCGCGACACCAAGATCGACAAGCGTGCGCGCGCGGCGTTCGCGGTCGCGCTCGGCCTGATCAAGGACGAGGGGGCCCGCAAGGACCTCGTCGCCCTCGTGGCCGACAAGGGCGAGGATCGCGAGCTCCGCGGCTACGCGGCCGTGGCGCTCGGCATGATCGGCAGCCGCACGCCCGACGTGGTGAAGGCCATCAAGGAGGCGCTGTCCGAGCGCTCCTCCGAGTCCCTGCGCCAGCAGACGGCCATCGCCCTCGGCCTGCTCCAGACCCCGGACGCGGTCCCGCTGCTCCTCAAGGAGCTCAAGGAGGCCGACAGCCAGAACGTCCAGGGCCAGGTCGTCCTCGCCCTCGCCCAGATCGGCGACGCCCGGGCGATCCCGCCGCTCGTCGAGATCCTGAAGGACAACCAGCGGCCCGACATCACGCGCGCGCTGGCGTGCGCGGGCCTCGGCCTCATCGGCGACCTCGAGCTGCTGCCGAGCCTCTCGAAGATCTCCTCGAACATCAACTACCGGGCGAGCCCGGACGCGATCACCGAGGTCCTCTCGATCCTCTGATCCCGCGGTCACCGCCGGGGCGACCCGGTTCCTCTGCCGGGGTGACCCGGTTCCTCCGACGAGGCCGGTCTTCGGACCGGCCTCGTCGTCGTTACGGCCCGCGGGAGGGCCCGAGCAGGCCCCTCCGGGTCGGGGGGCCCCCCCGGCGGCCCGCCGCGCGGGCAGGCGATTCCCCCGGGGGCCACGGGCGTTTGTTCTCGTGGTGCGCCTCGTCCCCGGCAGGGACGCGTCCCGCGCGTCTGCAACCCGCGCTATGCTCCTCCTGGCCGGGCGTTTCGGGTACGGGCGACCGAGGAAGCGAGGCAGTCATGGGCACGCATCGGGCGGGTCCTTCGGTGAGGGCGCTCTGCGCCTTCGTCGTCGGGATCGGCCTCTGGTCGGGCGCGGACACGGCGTTCGCGCACGGCGCCGCGGAGCCCCCGCCGCCCCCCGCGCCCCCGCCGTTCAAGCGGGACCCGTACAC
>CAZJJQ010000500.1:0-3573 GCA_964546345.1 uncultured Planctomycetales bacterium | reverse complement strand
GCCCGGCGCGCGAGGCGTCGCCGGTCGCCGACGCGCCCGGCGACGCGCCCGCCGTATCGGCCTCGGACCCGGCGGCCGGACCGGCCCGCGTCGTCGGCGCGAAGCCTCGCAGGGACGGCACCGCGGCGAAGCAGGCGCTGCAGGCGTTCTGGGCGAACCTGTCGCCCGAGGACCGCGCGGCGCGCATCGCCCGCATGCAGGGCGCGCGGAGGAAGAAGCCGAAGGGCGCGTGACTCGGAGGCTTCGGCCTCGGACGCCGTCTGCCCCGCCGAGGCCGTCGGAGGCGCGGCGTCGGACGGGAGCCGAACGGGAGGCGAACGTCGGTGCGCGCGGGAGCCCGAGGGCCCGTCGCACGGCCGACGAAGCGGTAGACTCGCCCCGACGCCCGACGTCCCGTCGGGCCGCGAGGACCGCATGGACGAGGCCCGGCCGGACGGCGAGGAAGCGCTGGAGCGCCGCGCCCGCGCAGGCGACGCCGACGCCCAGTGGCAGCTGGGCTGCCTGCGGCTCCTCGATCGCGACGACGGCGAGAGCCTCGACGCGGGGTTCCGCTGGCTCGCCAGCGCGGCGGAGCGCTCTCCGGAGCGCGCCGAGCGGCTCGCGATGTGGATCCTCCACGGCGAGATGGGGCTCTCCCCCTCGGCCGACGCCGCGATCCCGTGGCTGCGACGCGCCGCGTCCGCGGGCCGCGGGCCCGCGCAGCGCCTGCTCGGGGTCCTGCTCCTGCGCGAGATCGACGGCCGGGAGCGGATCCTCGAGGCGGAGCGGCTCCTGCGCCGCGCGGCGGCGAACGGCGTGGACCAGGCGGTCCTCGACCTGGCGGCGGTCGCCTGGCTCGTGCGCTACGACCTCGCCCGCGCGGAGCGTTACGCCCGTCAGGCCCTCCTGCGCGGGGTCGCGGACGCCCCCCTCTTCCTCGAGGGCATGCGGCACCGGCGGCGCGTGCGGAAGGCCCTCGGGCGCGTCGCGGACCCGCGGCGTCTGGCCGCCGACGCCGCGTCGGGCGATCCGGAGGCCGTCTTCCGGTGGGGGCTTGCCCGCCTCGACGGGATCGGCGTGGAGCGCAACGTGGAGGCGGGTCTCGCCTGGATCGAGCGGGCGGTCGAGAAGCGCCACGCCGACGCCCGGATCCTGCGGGCGTTCTCCCACGCGCTCGCCGAAGGGGGGCCGGCGGAGCCCGCCGCGGCCTTCCGGCTGTTCGTCGCCGCGGGGCGGGCCGGCGACCCGGTCGCGTCGTACGCCGCCGGCTGGCTGCGCGAGGCCCACCTGCGCAGGGGCGGGTTCGCCCGCGCGAGGCCGTGGTACGAGCGCGCCGCGGGCTCGGTGCCGTGGGCAGCGTTCGCCCTCGTCTCGGGCCTCGAGAAGGCCCAGGGGCACACCCCGGCGAGCGTGGCCTCGCTGCGCCATGCCGCGACCCTGGGGGACCCCCGCGCCCAGTTCGAGCTCTGCATGCGGGCGTACGCCGGCTACGGCGCCGTCCCCGAGGACCGCAAGGCGGCCCTCGACCACCTCGCGCGCGCCCGCGAGCAGGGCATGCCGAGCGCGCACGCGTTCTCGGGCCTCCTCGCCGAGGTCGGCAACGGCCAGGAGCCGGACCTCCCGCGCGCCGTCGCCCACTATCGGGAGGCGGTGAAGGGAGGCAACCCCGTCGCCATGGGGCGCCTGGGGGACTGCTGCTGGGACGGACGCGGGACCCCCGTGGACCGACGGGCCGCCCTCGCCTGGTTCCGCCGCGGCGCCGCGGCCGGCGACCCCGTCGCGGGGGGGGGGCGCGGCCGCGCGCGGTGCCTCGGCGAGGGCGTGCGACGGGATCGCCTCGAGGCGATCCGGTGGCTCGAGGAGGCGTCCGCGGGTGGCCAGACACGGGCGTGCGGCTGGCTCGGCCGCTGCTGGTTCGAAGAGGGCGAGGACCGTCCGGGCGCGCTCGCCAGCTCGGCGCGCTGGTTCCGGCGGGGAGTGGCCGCGGGGGACCCCGAGTCGGAGGTGGGCCTCGGCATCTGCCACCTGCTCGGCGCCGGCGTCCGCCGCTCGCCGCGCAAGGCGCTCGAGCTGTTCCGGCTCGCGAAGGCGCACGGCCACGACGCCGCCGACCGCGGCATCGAGGCGGCCGAGCTGGCCCTGCGCTCCCGCCGCTGAGGGATTCTGAAGGAGTCGCCGTCGGGACGTACGGGCTCGCTTTCGGGGCTCGTGCCGCGCGGCGGCTCGTCGAGGTATCGGGGTCCAGATACGATCTCCTCGCCGCCGCAGGTCGTTCCCCACACTTCGGTTACGACACTCGGCCTTGCGCGAGCCTCCGAAATCGAGCCCGATCGGTCGGGGACGCATCCGCCTTGCGCCGGGATCACGCGCCTCGCGTTCAGCGACTTCCTCACACTTCCTGAGGTGAACGTGCGCGACCCGAACGTACGGTCCCAGGCTCGAGTCCACCGGGTGGTGGACCCGAGCCTGGAACCGTACGATCACCTCCCATGCAGTTCGAGCCGAAGGCGTTCCAGGGCCGCACCGCCTTCGTGACCGGCGGCGGCACGGGCCTCGGGCTCGCCGTCTCGCGCAAGCTCGGAGGCCTCGGCGCGCGCGTGGCGGTCGCCAGCCGCGATGTGACGCATCACCGCGAGCTCCTCGACCTCGGGCAGCGGGAGGGGTTCGCCGTGCTCTCCCTCGCCATGGACGTCCGCCGCCCGGACGAGGTGCGCACCGCCATGCGTGCGACGGCGGACCGCTTCGGCGGCCTCGACGTCCTCGTGAACAACGCCGCCGGCAACTTCGTCCGTCCCGCGCTCCGCCTCGCGCCGAAGGCCTTCTCCACGGTGATCGACATCGCCCTGAACGGGGTCTTCACATGCTCGCGGGAGGCTGCGCGCCTCATGAAGACCGGCGGCGCCATCGTCAACGTCTCCGCGCCCTACGCCGCCACGGGCAAGCCCGGCGTCGTCCACTCCGCGTGCGCGAAGGCCGGCGTCGAGAGCATGACGCGCACCCTCGCGGCCGAGTGGGCTCCCCTCCGCATCCGCGTGAACGCGGTCTCGCCGGGACCCTTCGAGAGCGTCGGCGCCGCCGACAGGCTCTGGCCCTCCCCCGAGGTCGAGGAGGCCGTGCGGCGCCAGATCCCGCTGGGACGCTTCGGGACCGCCGAGGAGGTCGCCGACCTCATCGCGTGGCTCGCGAGCGACGGGGCGGGCTGGGTGACGGGCGCGGTGTGGCTCATCGACGGCGGCTGGTCGATGCCGTCGGGCTTCGTGCCCGGCGTCGCGCGCCTGGACCGTCGCCGGCGGGGGACGGCGGCGGACGGGGCCCCGGGGGAGGTGGGGGGCGGCGGGGGCGGAGGCCGCGAGGACGACGACGCGTCGGCGTGAAGGAGGGTGGGACGTGGACACGAGACGAACGCACGCCGCGCCGTGCCCCGGACGCCCGAGGGCCGTCGTCGCGAGGGCGATGACGCCGCAAACACACACGTTCCAGGAGAGTCGCATGGCACCGATGCCTCCCGTCGAGGCGGGACGTTTGTCGTCACGTCGTGACGACGCGGTGCTGGTCGCGACCTTCAACCGGGAGCTCATTCCACGGGTGCGGGGC
>CAZJJQ010000499.1:0-3582 GCA_964546345.1 uncultured Planctomycetales bacterium | reverse complement strand
CCCTTCCCGGCGGAGCTCGGCGGCGGCCGCGAGCAGGGCACGCGCCACGCGCTGGGCATCGTCCGCGTGGTCGCCGAAGACCCGGCCGGGCGGCGCCGGCGCCGGCGCGGGCTTCACCATCAGCCGGGCGGGCACCTCCGCGTCGAGGACCAGCTCGAGCCGCAGCAGGCCGCCCCGACGCGGGAACGCGGTGAACGCCGGCGACAGGAGCAGCTCTCGCATCTCCGCGTGGAGCGCATCCTCGTCGAGCCGGTCCACCACGGGCGCCAGGTGCACGTTGACGTCCTCGAGGGCGAACGTCCGGGCTGCGCTGACGCCGTGGCGCACGACCGCCTCGGAGAGGGCCGAGGCCATGCGTCGCGCGCCGCTCGAACGGGAGGCGCCCTCCCCGCGGAGCGTGCGGGCGAGGAGAGCCTCCATCCCGAGCGCGACGTGCGCGAGCGCCAGGGGGGCCCCGAGGTCGTGGAGATGGAGGTCGCCCTGCCGGTGGGCCTCCGCCGCGTCCGGCGGGACGATCTCCTCGAGCACGTACGGCCGGAGGACCTCTTCCCCGAGCGCCTCCGCGAGGGAGGCGGGGTCGGCGGCGCGCCGGTCGGGCGGCCCCTCCTCGAGCCGCCGCGCCAGGTCGCGCTTGGGCACGCCGACGACGCGTTGGCGCTCGCGGCTCGCCGTGCGCCCGCGGGCGAAGAGCTCGCTGTCCACGAGGGCCCGCACCAGGGAGGAGGAGATGCGGGGCACGCCGCTCGAGAGGACCCGCCCCTCCACCGCGCGCGCCACCTCCTCGGCCGTGGGGGCGTCGAGCGCCGCCTCCTCGAGGAGGGCGGCGACGATGCGCGCCTTGCTCCAGGCCGAGACCGCGCCCGTCGCCTCGCTGCCGACGACGGGGAGGGGCCCCTCCGCGGGGTCGTCCTCGAGCACGCGCACCCGCTCGCGGGCGGCCCGCCGTCGGTCGCGATGGAGGATGAACGCCTTGGCCGTCCTGGCGTGGCCGGTGTCCACGAGGACCCGCTCGACGGCGTCCTCCACGTCGCCGATGGCGGGGATGCGATCCCCATGGGACCGCTCGAGGTACAGGCCGACCACGCCGGCCAGCTCCTCCGCGAGGAACCGATCCTCGCCGCCGACGCTCTGCGCCGCGCGATAGATGGCGTCCGCGACCCTCCGGAGCTCGAAGGGCACGACCCGACCGTCGCGCTTGCGGATCTGCGTGATCCGCTTCACGCGGGCTCGTCCCGCCCCTTCGACGGCGCGTCCGGCCTCGCCCCCCCATCGCCCTTCGCCGTCCCGTCGCCCCGAGGCGTCCCCTCCCGGGGCCGGTCCCCGCCCGAGGAGCCCCGTCCGGGCGGCGCCGCCGGGGCATCCATCATGGGCTTCAGCTCGTCCATGAACTCCTGGATGTCCTTGAACTCGCGGTAGACGGAGGCGAAGCGGACGTAGGCCACCTGGTCCACCTCCTTCAGCTCGCTCATGACGAGCTGCCCCACGTAGGTGGACGGCACCTCCCGGTCGAAGGTCTCGAGGACCTTGCCTTCGACCGTCTCCGTGATGCGCTCGAGCGTCTCGAGGGAGACCGGCCGCTTCTCGCAGGCCTTGAGCAGCCCCGAGAGGATCTTGCGGCGGTCGAACGGCTCCCGCCGGTCGTCCTTCTTGATGACGCGGAGGGGGCTCTCCTCGATGCGCTCGTAGGTCGTGTACCGGCGCGAGCAGGCCACGCACTCCCGGCGGCGCCGGATCGCGAAGCCGTCGCTGCTCGCGCGGGAGTCGACCACCCGGTCGTCGTCCACCTTGCAGAACGGGCACTTCATGCCGGCCGAGCCTGCCTTCCCGCGACCGACCCCCGGGGCGGGTCGGGCGCCGGGAGGTCCGTGACGCCGACGCGGCCCCCCAGGGATCGGGGCGGCGGGAGCCTACCACCCCGCCGATGGGGGACGAAGGGGAGCGGCCGGCGCACGTTCCGAAGCCTCCGCATCTCTTCCGACGATCCGGCGACTTCACGCCCCGCGTGGGGTAGAGTCCGGGACCACCGGGGGGCGCCCGACGGCGTCCTCCCCGCGTCCCGACCGAGGCCGAGACCGCCCCGTGACCGTCGCGATCGTCGCCGACATCCACGCCAACATCGAGGCCCTGACCACGGTCCTCGACCACGCCGCCAGCAAGGGCATCACCCGCATCGTGTGCCTCGGCGACATCATCGGCTACGGGCCGAACCCCCGCGAGTGCCTGAAGCTCCTCTTCCGCAGCGAGGTCGCCATCATGGGCAACCATGAGGAGGCGGTCATGTTCTACGGCGAGGACTTCAACCCGAAGGCGAAGGCCTCCCTCGAGTGGACGAAGGACCAGCTGAACTCGAGCGCCTACGACCGCACCGAGAACTACGACCTCTGGAACTTCCTCGGGACCATGCAGCAGGTGGTCGAGGACGGCGACGTGATGTACACGCACGGCAGCCCGCGCCAGCCGACGCGCGAGTACGTCGTGCCGCAGGACGCGCGCAACCGCGACAAGATGCAGGGGATCTTCGACCTGATGAAGCGGGTCTGCTTCATCGGGCACAGCCACATCCCCCACATCTACTCGTCGGACATGAAGCACGCCTCCCCCGAGGCCGTGAACCACGCGATCGACCTCCGCAAGCTGGGTGACCGCAAGGTGCTCGTGAACGTCGGCAGCGTGGGGCAGCCCCGCGACGGCGACGTGCGGGCGTCCTACGTCACGTTCGACGGCCACATCGTCCGCTTCTACCGCCTCGACTACGACCACAGGGCGACGGTGGACAAGATCTACGGCAATCCCCTCCTGCCGAAGTTCCTCGGCGACCGGCTCCTCGTCGGCCGGTAGGAGCGGGGTCCTCCGGGGAGCGAGGACCTGCGAAGAAATCGTAGAAGGCGTCACGGCCCCCCCCGATGCGGGGGAGACGCGCTCCCGACCGATCGGGCTCGATTTCGGAGGCTCGCGCAAGGCCGGGTGAGGCAACCGAAGTGGAGGGAACGACCTGCGGCGGCGAGGAGATCGCATCTGGACCCCGAACCCTCGACGAGCCGCCGCGCGGCACGAGCCCCGAAAGCGAGCCCGTACGTCCCGATGGCGATTTCTTCACGATCCCTGAGGGGGCGGCGGGGGACGGTCCACGGAACCGGGGCGAGCCGGCGACCCGTGCGGGGTCCGCGAGGGTCCTTGACCGCGCGGACGTTCGTCCGCAGTCCCGGCGGCGCGGGGCGCGGTGACGGCGCTCCGAACGTCCGGCGGGGCGGTGCGTGCGGGCGAAACGGCACCGGCGCGTCGATCGATCCCGGCACGTAGACCGGTCCCGCCCCCCCGGTCCGTCCCGCGCGAACGATCCGCCCGGATCCGGGGCCCCGCCCCGGCTTCCCCTACAATCCCCCGCTTCGACCCCTGGGAGGCCGCGCTTCCGTGGAACGCCGCATGCTGTTGGCCATCGTCCTGTCGGTGGTGGCCATCTTCGGATGGCAGACGTTCTTCGCGCCCAAGCGGAAGGCCCCCGACGCCAAGCCGGCGGCGGACGCACCCGGCGCGCCCGGCGCGCCTGCGCCGGCCGAGCCCGGCATGGACGCCGCCGCCATG
>CAZJJQ010000498.1:0-3591 GCA_964546345.1 uncultured Planctomycetales bacterium | reverse complement strand
ACGCGCGCCGAGGTCGTGCGGGTGCCCTGCTTCGACCCCACGCCCGCCGCCGTCCGCGACGGGCGGGCGATGCTCTACGACACCCACGCGCACAGCGGCCTGGGCCACGTGGCGTGCGGGTCCTGCCACGTGGACGGGCGGTTCGACCGCCTCGGCTGGGACCTCGGCGACCCGTCCGGCGCGGTGAAGCGCTTCGCGGGGAACTGCCTCTCGGGCGCCGCCCGGCCCTGCGAGGACTGGCACCCCATGAAGGGGCCGATGACCACGCAGACGCTGCAGGACATCGTCGGGCACGAGCCCTTCCACTGGCGCGGCGACCGCGAGGGCCTCGAGGCGTTCGCGGGCGCCTTCGTGTCGCTGCAGGGCGGCGACGTCCCGCCGACCTCGGCCGAGATGGCCGCGTTCGAGGCGTTCCTCGCGACGATCGTGGTCCCGCCCAACCCCTTCCGCGGGCCCGACAACGCCCTCCCCACGAGCCTGCCGCTGCCGGGGCACTTCACGACCGGACGCTTCGCCCCGGCCGGGCAGCCGCTGCCCGTGGGCAACGCCGCGCGCGGGCTCGCGCTCTTCCGCACCGGCAACCTCGAAGGCGGGCTCTTCGGGCTGCAGTGCGTCACGTGCCACACGCTGCCGACGGGCATGGGCATCGACATGGCGCCCCTCGGGACGTCGCCGCTGCCCCTCGGGCCGAACGGCGAGCACCATCTCGGCATCGTGTCCGTGGACGGCGGCACGAACGTCAGCATGAAGGTGCCCCAGCTGCGCAACCTCTACGACAAGGTGGGCTGCGACCTCACGCAGGCGAGCAACCACGCCGGGTTCGGCTTCCTCCACGACGGCAGCGTGGACTCCATCGCACGCTTCGTCGCCGAGCCGCTCTTCTCCGTGCGCGGCGATCAGGACGTCGCCGACCTCGTCGCGTTCATGCTCGCGTTCTCCGGCGGCGACCTGCCCACGGGGACGCCCGGCAGCCCGGGCGAGCCGCTGGGTCCCACGGGCCACGACTCCCACGCGGCCGTCGGGCGCCAGGTGACGCTCTCCGCGCCGGGCCTGCCCGCTCTCCTCGGGACGCTGCTCGCCGAGGCGCAGGCGGGGCGCATCGACCTCGTCGTGAAGGCGCGCGCGTCCGGCGTGCCGCGCGGCTGGGTGTTCGACCGCACGACCGGCACGCTCCTCTCCGACCGCGACGGGGAGTCGATCACGCCCGCGGCCCTGCGCGCGCTGGCGGCCGCGGGCAGCGAGCAGGTCTGGACCGCCGTCCCGCGCGGGGTCGGCGTGCGGCTGGGCCGTGACCGCGACGAGGACGGCTTCGGCGACACGACCGAGCGCGAGGCGGGCACCAGCCCCACGAACGTGCTCGACCATCCCTGACGGGAGCGCCCGCGGCTACTTCGCCGCCGGCGGCACGTCGATGGACACGCCCGCGCCGTAGAGCATCGTGCGGTCGTCGTCCTCGAGGGCGCGCTCGAGGAGGAACGCGACGTCCTTCGCGACGACCTTGCGGAAGACCTCGGCGCCGTTCACCGTGACGACGACGGGGGCGGCGAAGTCCACGGCGCCCACCCCGAGCCAGAGGTCGAAGCCCTCGACGTTGCGCGTCGTCACGGTGAAGGCGTTTCCCTGCTGCGTGAGCTCGATCGCGCCCCACGTCGCGCCACGCTCGAACGCGGGCTCGGGCTTCGCGTCGGGGAAGGTGGCCGTCTTCTCGAGCACGGCGTCGCCCCGGCGGACCTTCACGCGGACGGCGTCGCCGGGCTGCTTCGCGCCGAGCGCGGCCCGGAGGTCGCGAAAGCCCGCGATCTTCGCGTCGTCGAGGCCGACGATGACGTCGCCCGTCTCGACGCCGGCCGACGCGGCGGGGCTGCCCCTGGCGATCGCGGTGACGCGCACGCCCTCGCCCGTGAACTCCTGATCGACGGTGACGCCGAGCTTGGGCTTCCCCGGAGGCAGCAGGGGGTTCACGTCGGGGAAGGCCGCCTCGCCGCCCGCGCGCGGCGCCACCCGCACGCGGCCGAGGCCGTGGACGCGCGAGGGCGCCGCGGCGGTGCCCTCCCACACGATCGTCGTGGGGTGCGGCGTCCGGACGACCTGCTGCTCCCACGCCCAGATCGGGGCGCGCTCGGTCTCGAGGTAGCTCGGGTCGTGGCCGAAGCCCTTGATCTCGCGCCAGACGAACGGCGCACCGAGGGCCTGGATCGCGTCGGCCACCGGCTTCAGCGCGGCGGAGGGGTAGAGCCCGTCCTGGTCGGTGTTGACCGCGTAGATCGGCTTGTTGCGCAGGCCGCGCAGGTGCACCTCGAGCCCGCCCGCGGCGGCGACGCCGACGTGCCCGTTGAGCGGCTCGAAGCCCGCGAAGGGCGTGGGGTGCGTGAGCGCGAGGTAGAACGAGCCCGACCCGCCGTCCGAGAAGCCGGTGACGAAGACGCGGTTCTCGTCCACGTTGAGCTCGCGCTTCGCGGCCGCCACGATCCCCAGGACGTTGCCGACGCCGACGTCGGTCCACCACTCCGCCTTGCGCTCCCCGGTGGGCAGCGCGAGGAGGTAGCCGTGCTCCTCGGCGTGGGCGCCGCGGAGCTCCTTGAGGCCGCCGAGCTCCTCGTGCGTGAGCAGCGCGGGCCGGCCGACGCCGCCGTGGAGCTCGACGACGAGGCGGTAGCGCCTCGCGGGGTCGTAGTCGCGGGGGACGTAGAGGAGATAGGGGCGGTCCTTGCCGTCCGGGCAGCGCTGCGTGCGCTCGAGCCACCCCGTGCTCACGTCCTTGCGGTAGGCCCGCCCCGCCGCGAGGGCGTCCGCCACGCGCGCGAAGTCGGGCTTGGCCGCGACGAGGTCGGCCGCCAGCCGTCGCCGGGTCTCGACCGTCGGCGCGTCGAGGAGTCGGCGGACGCCCGTCGCGACCGGATCGTCCTCCGCGCGGGCGGGGCGGGCGGCGCCCGCGAGCCCGAGGGCGGCGAGCGTGCAGAGGAGGAGGGGGCGGCGGGGGAGGAGGGGCATGGGGAGTCCGGGGGGAGCGGCGGCCCGTCGGGGTCGATGCTCCGGGAGCGTACGGAGCCCGGGCGGAATCGGCCACCGCCGACCGGGCGGGCCTCGGGCGGCCCTTCCCCCGGACAGGGCCCGCGACCTCACCCCCTCGATTCCGTGCGGATCGGGCCCCCGCTACCATCGCGCCCCATGACCCCGGACGCCTTCCGCGAGCTCGCGCTCTCCATGCCGGGCGCCCACGAGGAGCCTCACTTCGAGCGGACCTCGTTCCGCGTGGGCAAGCGCATCTTCGCGACGATGGCCGCGGACGGCGTGGAGGCCATGGTGCCCGTCCATCCGGTGGAGCGCTGCCTCGGGCTCCTGGCGTCGGATCCCGCGAAGTACGTGGACTACGGGGGCTGGACGCGCCGCAACGGCTCGCTCGGGATCCGCCTCGCGCGCGCCGACGCGGCGCTCGTGGGCGAGCTCGTGCGCGCGGCCTGGGCCCGCGTCGCCCCGAAGCGGGCGGCCCCCCCGGCGCGCCCGGGCGGTCGGCGCCCCCCCCCCCGGGGGGGGGCCGGGCCCGGCCCCCCCCCCGCCCCCCCGCCCGCCCCGGGGCCGCCCCCGGGGGGG
>CAZJJQ010000497.1:0-3596 GCA_964546345.1 uncultured Planctomycetales bacterium | reverse complement strand
GGCCGCCCGTGGCCGAGGCCATCGCGGCCGCCCGGTCGCGTCTTGCCGCCGCGGGGGCCCCGGTCGAGGGGCTCGAGGCGGCGCTGCGCTACGGCGCCATCGGAGGGCTGACGGCCCGCGCGGTGCGCAGGCCCGAGGTGGCGCCCGTCACCTGGACGGACCGCATCGATGCGGTGCTCACGCACCGGGTCCTCGGCTCCGTCGCGTTCCTCGGGCTCATGACCCTGGTCTTCCTGTCGATCTTCTCCTGGGCGGAGCCCGTGATGGGCTTCCTCGAGCGGCACGTCTTCGGGTGGCTGCAGGGTCTCGCCACGGACGGGGATCCCCTCGGCGGAGGCGCCGTGCAGTCCCTCGTGGCCGACGGCATCCTCGGGGGCGTGGGCGGCGTGCTCGTCTTCCTGCCGCAGATCCTGATCCTGTTCGGTTTCCTCGCGATCCTCGAGGACTGCGGCTACATGGCCCGCGCGGCGTTCCTCATGGATCGCCTGCTGCGGTGGTGCGGGCTGTCGGGGCGCTCCTTCATCCCGATGCTCTCGAGCTTCGCCTGCGCCGTGCCGGGGATCATGGCGACCCGGACCATCGAGAGCCGCCGGGACCGCCTCGCGACGATCCTGACCGCGCCGCTGATGTCGTGCAGCGCGCGCATCCCCGTCTACCTCCTGGTCGTCGGCGCCTTCGTCCCCCCGGGGCGGCTGCTCGGCGTGGACACCCGCGCCCTCCTCTTCGCCGGGATGTACCTGCTGGGCATCGTGCTCGTGGTCCCCGTGGCGTTCGTCCTCAAGCGGACGCTCCTCCGCGGCGAGTCCCCGCCGTTCCTCATGGAGCTGCCGCCCTACCAGCTGCCCAAGCCGCGCGCGGTCCTCGAGCGCATGCGCGCCGCCGGGACGGCGTTCGTGGTGCGCGCGGGCACGCTGATCCTCGCGACCAGCGTCGTGGTGTGGGCGCTCTCGTGGTACCCGCGGGACCCCGAGGTCGGGCGACAGCGGGACGCGGCCGTCGCCGAGGCGTCCGCCGCGCGCGAGCGCGCCGTCGCAGCCGACCCGTCCGGGGCGTCGCGGGCCGAGGCCGACCGGACGGCCGCCGACGCCGTGAGGCGGGCGGAGGCGCACGCGAAGGGCGAGTACATGCGTCGGAGCGCGCTCGGTCGCCTGGGCCGGGCCCTCGAGCCGGCCTTCGCCCCGATCGGCTGGGACTGGAAGGTGGCGGTCGCCGTCCTGGCCTCCTTCCCCGCGCGCGAGGTCGTCGTGAGCACCATGGGAGTGCTCTACGACGTCGCGGGCGACGAGGACGACGAGGACGCCACCGCCGTCGCGCTGCGCGACCGTCTGAAGGCGGCGCGATGGGAGGAGGGCCCCCGGAAGGGGGAGCCCGTCTTCGATCTGGGCGCGGCCCTGGCGCTGATGGTGTTCTTCGCGCTCTGCCTCCAGTGCGTGAGCACCCTCGCGGTCATGCGGAAGGAGACGGGCTCCTGGGGATGGCCCGTGTTCGCCTTCACCTACATGACGACCCTGGCCTACCTGGGCGCCTGGCTCACCGCGGCGGTCACGAGGGCCCTCGCGTGAGCCCCCTCGCCCTCTCGAACGTCCTCGACGCCGCCCTCTCCCTCGCCGTGGCGACGGCGGCGGCGGTCTGGCTCGGGGTTCGGGGGTTCCGGGTCCTCGCGCGTCGGCGCGCAGGGCGTTGCGCCTGTCCCGGGGCCGGGGGGCCCGGGGGCGGCTCGGCCTGCGGCGCGGGGAAGGGGCCCTCCGCGGCGGACCTGCGCGCGGCGGCGGCCCGCGCCGCCGGGCGACTGAACCGGACCACCCCGGGCGGGCGCTGACCCCACGGCGGGGCCGTCCGTCCGTCTTCCCGGAGCGTGATGCTCGGGAGGGACGGCGGCTCCCGGAGTCGCCTCGACTCCGGGGACCGCCCGCCCGTCGGCTACGATCGCGACCCGACTCCATCCCTCGCGGAGATGCCCGAACATGCGTACCCCCGTGCTGTGCGTGCTGGTCCTCGCCGGGCTCACCGCCTGCGGCGACAAGCCCAAGGAGGAGGGGAAGGCGCCCGCCGCCGCTCCGTCGGCGTCTCCCGGTGCGGCGCCCGCCGCCGGCTACGGATATGCGGCGGCCCTCGGCGCCGACCTGGACGTCAAGGTCGGGGACGCCATGAAGGCGGGCCGCAAGTACCTGCTCGCCCAGAAGGACGAGGCGTCGGGCGGTTGGGGCAAGCCCGAGCTGCGCGCCGGCATGACCGCGTTCGCCGCGCTCGCCCTGATCGCGACGACGGCCCGCGAGAGCGTGGCGGGGGACCCGACGATCGGCAAGGCCCTCGACCTCCTGGCGGCGGCGCAGAAGGACACGGGCGCGATCCACAGCAACCCCGCGTACACGAACTACGAGACGGCCGTGGCCGTCAGCGCGTTCGCGAACGCCCGCGTGGCGAAGCACGCGTCCGTGCAGGCCAAGGCCCGGGACTTCCTCGCCGCCAGCCAGATCGCCGACGACAAGGCGAACCTCTCCTACGGCGGCTTCCCCTACACCAGCAAGTCCGATCCCTCCCGGCCCACCGACCTGAGCAACGCGCAGTTCGCCGCCACCGCCGCCTCGGAGGCCGGGCTCCCCAAGGACCACCCGATGTGGGGGCGCCTGCTCGACTACCTGGCCAAGGTGCAGAACCGGAGCGAGGCCAACCCGATCGCCGTGAAGAAGCAGGACAAGGAGGTCGGCGCCGAGATCGAGATCGTCTCGGGCAACGACGGCGGCGCCGCGTACGCGCCCGCCTTCTCCATGGCGGGCAACGTGAAGCGCGAGGACGGCAAGTACGTCCCGAAGTCGTACGGGAGCATGACGTACGCGCTGCTCAAGTGCCTGCTCTTCGCGGGCGCCAAGCCCGACGACCCGCGGGTCGCGGCGGCCGTGGCCTGGATCTCGAAGAACTTCGCCCTCGACCGCAACCCCGGGTTCGAGACCTCGAAGGACCCCGAGAAGGCGGGGCAGCAGGGCTACTACTACTACCTGCTCACGGCGGCCCGCGCGCTCGCCGAGTACGAGCGCGCCACCGGCAAGCCCCTGGTCGTCACCGACGCCACGGGCAAGGCGCACGACTGGCGGAAGGAGATCGCGCAGCAGCTCCTCGCCCGCCAGGGCACGGACGGCGCCTGGAAGAACCCCGAGTCCCCCCGCTGGGAGGAGGGCGATCCGGTCCTCGTGACGTGCTACGCGCTCCAGACGCTCGGTGTCTGCCAGGGACGTCTGCCGTAGGGGCCGTGGGCACGTCGCCGCCTCGTCCCGGCCGGGGGCGGGGCGCGGCTGCGCCCCGCCGCTCCTGCCTCGCGCCGAGGGCTCTTTCCCTGCATCCCTTCCCGTCCCGATGAGGCCCTCCCGCAGCCGCCGGCTCGTGGGCCTGGCCGTCGCGGCGGTCCTCCCCGCGCTCGCGGCGTCCGTCGCCGGGTTCGGGAGCACGCATCTCGCCACCTTCCGCGCAGACGCGGTGGGCTGGGCCGCGTGCGTGGCGGTCGCGGCCTTCGGGCCCCTCGGGCTCCCGTCCTTCCTCGTCGCGGTGCTCTTCGCGCCCGTCACCCTCGGCATCGCTCACGCGGTGGCGACGCAGGCCCT
>CAZJJQ010000496.1:0-3604 GCA_964546345.1 uncultured Planctomycetales bacterium | reverse complement strand
GATGGCCCCGGCCACTTCCCGCACGGCGTCGGGCCCCGGGGGACGTACATTCGCTCCCCGGCCATGCCGACCCGCATCCACCACTACGTGATCGAGGAGTCGCTGTTCTCGGCGGGGCCGAGCACGTTCTTCCGCGCCCGCAACGAGATGCTCGGCCACCCCGTGCTGCTCCGCCGGCTGACCGTCGAGACGAGCCGCGCCGAGGACGTGCGGGCCACGTTCTTCCGCGAGATGCGCCACGCGGCGGCGCTCCACCACCCCAACATCCAGCGCGCGATCGACGTGATGGAGGCGGAGGGGTACCTGTGGTCGGTGCACGAGTTCCGCACCGGCACGCCGAGCGACCAGCGGGTGAAGGACACCGGCCCGGCCACCATCGCCGAGGCCGCCCGCCTCGGGTCGGAGGTCTCCGACGCGCTCGCCCACATGCACGCCCGCGGGTTCGTCCACGGGAAGGTGAAGCCGAGCGTCGTCCTCGTGGACGAGCAGGGCATCCAGCTCATCAACCTCGTCAAGAGCGCCGACCTCGCGGCCGGGATCTGGCCCCTGCGCCCGGCGGTGCTCGGCCTGTCGCCGTTCTCGGCGCCGGAGGAGTTCGAGGGCCGCCGCCCCACCCGCGAGAGCGACCTCTACGGGCTCGCCGCGACGGTCGTCTACTGGCTGACGGGCAGCTACCCGCGTGGCGGCGCCACCGTGGACGCGGCGATCGCTCGCGTCAAGTCGGGTGCCCCGGCCGTGGACCTGCGCGCCCTGCGCCCCGACCTGCCGCAGGGGCTCGCCGACGCGCTCGCGACCGCGCTGGACCGCGAGCCGTTCCAGCGCCACGGGAGCGCCGCCTCCCTCGGCACCATCCTCGTCGAGTTCCACCGCCGCCTCGCCGCGGAGATCCCCTCCGGCTTCGAGACCGGCGTCCACCTGCTGCCCACCGGCTCGCTCGAGTCGCTCCAGATCCTCGGCCGCCACGGGTCCGGCGCGTTCGGCGTCGTCTTCCGCGCGCGCCCGCGCGACGGCGACACGATCTACGCGATCAAGGCGCTCAAGCCCGAGCACCGCCAGGACCGGGACGCCCGCGAGCGCTTCCTCCGGGAGGCCCGCGCCATCCAGGGCATCGACCACCGCAACGTCGTCCGCATCCGCGGCGTCGGCGAGGAGGGCGGCACGCCGTACGCGGTCATGGAGTTCGTCGAGGGCCCCGACCTCGGCACGCTGCTGCTGCGCGAGGGCGCGCCGCCGCCGGCCCGCGCCGCGCGCATCGCCGCCGGCGTCGCCCGCGGCCTCGAGGCGATCCACCTCGAGGGCATCATCCACCGCGACCTGAAGCCCCACAACGTGCTGCTCGCGCCCGGCGACCGCCCGATCATCGCCGACTTCGGCGTCGCGCGCAGCGCCGCCTCGGCCCGCCTGACCATGACCGGCCACTTCGTGGGCACCCCGGCCTACATGGCCCCCGAGCAGTTCGACGACGTGCCGCCCACGTTCGCCGTGGACCAGTACGCGCTCGGCGCGATCCTCCACGAGATGCTCACCGGCCAGGCCCCCTTCGCGGGCAAGGACGCGCTCTCGACGATCCGGGCCATCAAGGAGTCGCCGCCTCCCCGCCTGCCTGCCGACCTGCCGGCGGAGCTGGCCGACGTCGTCGCGCGCCTGCTCGAGAAGGATCCCGCGGCCCGGTACCCGAGGACGACCGCCCTGGCCGCCGACCTCGAGCGCGTCGCGGCCCAGCTCGAGGCCGGGCGCGTGGCCGAGGCGGCGGCGGAGGGCGCGGCGGACGAGGACGCCTGACGGAGCCCTCCGGGAGGTCGGGGGGCGCGGGGGGGAGGAACCCAAGGCGGGGGTGCCGCGGGGAGGCCCCCCGGCCTGCGCGCCGTGGCATCGTGACGGCTTGAGCCCGGGCCCGGCCCGGGAGGAGGTCTCGATGGCCGTGGGCTCGTTGCGTCGCGCGCTGCTCCTCGCCGTGATCGCGCTGTCCGCGAGCGGGTCCGTCGTCCGCGCGGAGGAGGAGGCGCTGCCCCGGCTGCCCGTGACGTCGGTCGCGAAGGTCGCCCACCCGGGCTCCGAGGTCGTCGTGGAGGTCGCCCTCCCCGCCCCGGCGGCCGGCGCCCCGAGGGCGCGGGGGATGATCTTCGTCGCGGGCGCGCTCGAGCGGGGAGGCCGGCTCACCCCCACCGGCAACCTCGGGCGTGCGCTGGCCCGGGTGCTCGACCAGGACGGGGCGGGCGCCGTGCCCGTCACGATCCGCGTGCCGTCCGACGCGGGCGGCCGCCTCCACCTGGCCGCGGTCCTGCAGCCCGCGCGCATCTCCGCGATCCCCCGCCCCGCGCTCACCGACGAGGAGTGGAACGCGCCGACCGTCGCCCAGCTCGACGTCGTGGCGCCGCCGAACCTCGCGATCACGGGCCTCACCCTGGCGGGCCCGCCGACGCTCCGCTCCAAGGTCGAGGTGCGATGGCTCGTGACGCGCACGACGCCGGGCGCCGTCGGGCCCGCGCGCCTCACCCTCACGCCGCGGGGCGGCCAGCCGATCGTGCTCGACTGGCCCGAGGGGATCCCGGAGTCCGGCTCGGTGACGGGGACCACCCAGGTCCCCGGCCTCCGCACGCCGGGGACCCTGGTGGTGGACGCCACGGTCTCGTATGCCGGACAGGTCGCGTCCCCCGTCGCCGACGACACGCGCAGCCTCGAGATCCCGATCGGCGAGGCCCCGGCGGCGCCGCCTGCCCCTGCTCCTGCTCCTGCGCCTGCCCCTGCCCCTGCGCCCGCGCCGGCGCCCGAGCCGGTGCCCGCCCCGGTGCCCGCACCGCCCGAGGCCGAGGAGCGCCGGCCCGGAACCGTGATCCCGAGGCGGCTCGAGCTGACGGAGGGTGGGACGACGATCCCGACGGGGAGCTTCACGGCGCGCGCCACGTACTCGAACCCGGGCCCGACGCCGGCGCCGGCCTTCCAGCTGGTGCTGGTGCTCTCGACGCGGCCGAGCCTCGATCGCCCCGACGGCCCGGGCCCCGACGGCGCGCAGATCACCGAGTCGCGGAGCCCCGGCGTCGTCGCCGAGCTCGCGCGCATCACGGTGCCGGCCGGGCTCGCGCCCGGGGCCGACGGCACGCGCGAGCTCTCGGGCCACGTCCCCGCCGGCCTGCGGGCGGGCGGCTACCACGTCCATCTGCTCGCGCTCCCGTCGGGGCGCGGATCCGCCGCGCAGAGCGTGGCGTCCCTGGCCGCCCCGCTCACCATCACGGGCGCCGCGGTGCTGCGCATCGCGGAGCCCGGCCTCGCGCTCGATCGGCAGGAGTCCTTCCCCGGCGAGACGTTCGCGGTCGCGGCGAGCCTGGTCAACGACGGCAACGAGCCGTCGATGCCGGGCACGCTGGCCCTCGTGGCGGCGCTCGCGGGCCCGCGCGCCCGCACGAACCTCGGCACCGTGATCGTCGCGTTGCCCCTCGACCCGGTGCGGCCGGGGGAGGTGCGGCAGGTGTCGCTGACGACCGCCCTGCCCCCGACGGCGCGCCATGGGCGCCAGCGCCTCGTCCTGCGGCACGTCGTCCCCGGCGCGGAGCCGGCGGACCTCGCGGAGGCGACCCTCGCCGTCCGCGCCACGGCGCCCGGCCTC
>CAZJJQ010000495.1:0-3618 GCA_964546345.1 uncultured Planctomycetales bacterium | reverse complement strand
GGCGCGACCGCCCCGGCGAAGGGCGGCCCGGCGGCGGAGGCGCTCGCGGCGTTCGGCGAGCGCATGGACGACGACCTCGACACGAGCGGCGCCATGGCCGCGGCGCAGGGCCTCGTCCGCGAGTGGAACCGCCGCGAGAAGGACGGCTCGCTGACGCCGGCCGACGCCGCCGCGGGCGTCGCCCTCCTCGACGCGGCCGACGAGGCCCTCGGCCTCGGCCTCCGCGTCACGCGCGCGCTCACCGCCGCCGAGCAGGCGCTCGTGGACGCACGCCTCGCCGCGCGGGCGCGCAAGGACTTCGCCGAGGCCGACCGCCTGCGGGCCGAGCTCGGCAGGACCGGCGTGCTCGTCAAGGACGGCAAGGGCGGGCAGGAGATCTCCTTCTCGTGAAGGGGGGGGCGGCGGGGGCCGGCCCCCCCCCCCCCCCCCCGCACGCGACGCGCCCATGAGGCTCTCCGACTTCGACTTCGAGCTGCCTCCGGGCGCGATCGCGACGCGTCCCGTCGAGCCGCGCGACGCGGCGCGCCTCCTCGTGCTGCGGAGGGACGGCCGGGCGCTCGAGGACCGCACGTTCCGCGACCTCCCCGACCTGCTCGATCCGGGCGACCTCCTGGTCGTCAACGACACGAAGGTGATCCCCGCCCGGCTGCGCGGCGAACGCGTCGGCACGGGCGGCGCGGTGGAGGTGCTCCTCGTGCGCGAGGAGGCGCCGCGCACGTGGCGCGCGCTCGTCCAGCCGGCGCGGCGGCTGCGGCCCGGCCTCCGCATCGCGTTCCCGGGCGGGGCCGCGTGCGAGATCGTGGCCGAGCACGGCGGAGGCGAACGTTCAGTGCGGTTCGAGGGCGACGAGCCGGTGCTCGCGCTCGCCGAGCGCCTCGGGGCGATCCCGCTGCCCCCGTACATGGAGCGGGACGCCGACGAGCGGGACCGCACCGAGTACCAGACGGTGTTCGCGACCGTCCCCGGCGCCGTCGCCGCGCCGACGGCGGGCCTGCACCTGACGCCGGAGCTCCTCGCGCGCGCCCGCGCGCGAGGGCTCGGCGTCGCGACGCTCACGCTCCACGTCGGGCCGGGCACGTTCCGGCCCGTCCTCGTGGACGACGTCTCGCACCACCGCATCGACCCGGAGGCGTACGTGGTGCCCGCCGCCACCGCCGAGGCCGTGAACGCGGCGCGCGCCGCGGGCCGCCGCGTGGTCGCCGTGGGCACCACCGTGGTGCGCACGCTCGAGGCCGTCGCCGGGCCCGACGGCGCGATCGCGGCCGGCGCGGGCTTCAGCGACCTCTTCGTCCGCCCGGGCCACCGGTTCCGCGTCGTCTCCGCCCTCGTGACGAACTTCCACCTGCCGCGCTCCACGCTCCTCATGCTGGTGGCGGCCTTCGCGGGCCGGGAGCGCGTCCTCGACGCCTACGCGCACGCCGTCCGGTCGGGCTACCGGTTCTACTCGTACGGGGACGGCATGCTGATCGTGTGAGGGCGGGCGTCCCGCCCCCCGGCGCCCCCCTGCTTCCTCGGGCGGACCCCTCTTCGTTGCGTCCCGCGGCGCCTTCCGGTTGGATGGGAGCGGTGTTCGGGACCGTGGAGGTGCCTCCCCATGCGCTGGACCGTGCCGATCTCCTCGAAGCTCGCCGCGATGGCGCTGCTCGCCCTCCCCACCCTCGCCGGGGCCGACGACGGCTGTCCGCCGTGTCGTCCTCCGTGCCCCCCGCCCCCGCGGTGCTGCCCGCCGCCGTGCCCGCCGCCGTGTCCGCCCGCGCCGTGCCCGCCGCCGTGTGCGCCGCGCGCGAGCTCGACGGCGACGCCCGCCGGCGCCCGGCCCGTCGAGGGCGCGCCGAAGGCGACGCTGTTCGTTCGACTGGGTGGGCGGCCGGTGATCGAGGCCGTGACGGACGACTTCCTCGCCCGCCTCCTCAAGGACACCGCGATCCTCGCCAACCCCCAGGTGAAGGCCCGCGCGGCGGCCATCGACGCGCCGTCGCTGCGGGGGCACCTGATCGACCAGCTCGTGCAGGCCACCGGCGGCCCGGCCGCCTACCACGGGCGCGACATGCGCAGCGCGCACGCGGGGCTGCGCATCACCGAGGCCGAGTGGAACGCGGCGGTCGCCGACCTCGTCGCGACGCTCGCGGTCTTCCGCGTGCCCGACGCCGAGCGGGGCGAGCTGCTCGCCCTCCTCGCGCCCCTCAAGGGCGACATCGTCCAGCCGTCGAGGTCGCTGTACGAGCGCCTGGGCGGACTCAAGGCGATCGAGACGTTCACCGACGCCTTCCTCGCCCGCCTCACGAAGAATCCACGCGTCATGGGCAACGAGGCCGTCGCCCGGCGGATCGCCGCCGTGGACGCCGACGCGGTGCGCATGCACCTGATCGCGTTCGTCGCGAAGGCCACCGGCGGCCCGGTGGCGTACACGGGTCGCGACATGACGAGCGCGCACGCCGGGATGAAGATCACCGCCGAGGAGTGGGCCGCCGCCGGGGAGGACTTCGTCGCGACCCTCGTCGAGCTGAACGTCCCGGAGGCGGAGCAGAAGGAGCTGCTGGCCCTCGTCGCGCCGCTCGAGGCGCAGATCGTCGGCAAGTAGGGCCCGCGGGGAGCGTCGCCCGGCCCGGCGCCTCCCCGCGCGGCGTGCCCCTGGCGTCCGTGCGCGCCGTCGTCTACCGGCGCCGCCTCCCGCCCGCGCGCCGCTTCGCGAGCAGCGCGAACGCCTGATCGAGGATCGCCCGCGCCGTCGCGTGCTTGTCGCCGGTGGGCAGGGGGAGCGGCTCGGCGCCCGGCGTGATCCAGCACGCGTCGCCGCCGCCCGCGCCCAGGTTCTGCGGACCGTTCAGCACGATCGCGTCGAGCCGCTTGCGCGCGAGCTTGCCCCGAGCATACCGCAGCCCGTCGCGCACCTCGAGCGCGAAGCCCACGTGCACGCGGCGGCCCTTCGTGCGCCCGAGCGTCGCGGCGACGTCGGGGTTCTCGACGAGGCGCAGCACGCGCGCACGACCCCGGCCGTCCTTCTTGAGCTTCCCCCGGACGCGCACGGCCGGCCGCCAGTCGGCGGGCGCCGCCGCGAACACGACGAGATCGGCCCCGCGCACCGCCTTTCGCGTCGCCACGAGCAGGTCGCGCGTCGAGAGCACCCGCACCACCTCGACGCCGGGCACGGCCGGCAGCTCCACCGGCCCGAGCACGAGCGTCACCTTCGCCCCGCGCCGCCGCGCCTCGCGCGCGAGCTCCCAGCCCATGCGCCCGGTGGAGGCGTTGGACAGGTACCGCACGTCGTCGAGGTGCTCGCGCGTGGGGCCGGCGGTCACGACGACGCGGGGGGCGGCGGAAGCCATGCCCGGTAGGATGCGCGCGGCGTGGACGTCCGTGAACTCCTGACCGCCCTGTCCGACCCCCGGGCCTACCCCGACGGGGCGCGCCGCGTCACGGTCGTCCAGACGCACATCTCGATGGTCTTCCTGACCGAGCGTCACGCCTACAAGGTCAAGAAGCCCGTGGTCCTCTGGGGCTTCCTCGACTACGGCACCGTCGAGAAGCGCCGCTTCTACTGCGAGGAGGAGGTCCGTCTCAACCGGCGCATGGCCCCCGAGCTCTACCTGGGCGTCGAACGCGTGGTGCGGCGCGACG
>CAZJJQ010000494.1:0-3627 GCA_964546345.1 uncultured Planctomycetales bacterium | reverse complement strand
GGGGGGGCCGTGACGCCTTCTACGATTTCTTCACAGCCTCATGGCGGTGCGCGGGGGACGGCGTCCGGCCCGTGCCCCTGCGGCGGCTCAGCCCAGGATGCCCTTGAGCGCCGGGATCTTGGCGACGATGGACTTCAGCACGTCGGGCGAGAGCTTCGACTTCAGGAAGTCCACGAACATCTTGAGGAAGCCCGGGATCTTGTCCGCGGAGATCCCGGCCTTGGCGAGCATCCCCGTCACGGCGCCAAGGCTGCCGGGTCCCTTGCCCAGCAGCCCGCCGAGCATGCCGAGCAGCCCGCCGCCCGAAGGCGCCGCCTGGGCCGCGGCGTCGGCGCCCGGGATCGCCTTCGCGACGTCCCCGAACTGCGCGCCGAGCTTGCCCTTGAGCACCCCGAGGAGCCCGCCGATGCCGGCGCTGGCCGCGCTCTCGGGGACCCCGAGGCCCTTCGTCACGGTCCCGATCAGATCCTGGATGCCCGCCATGGTCGAGGTCTCCTGGCGCGGTCCCCCGTCCCAGACGGAGCGGAGGAGGAGCGCCGACCGGGGGATTCTCGCACGGGGCGGACCGCGCCTCCATGCGGCGGGTGGCTCCATGGGATCGGTCGCGCCCGACTCGCACGCCCCGAGGGGGGGGACGCCCCCGGGCCGTGTCTCGGTCGTCCACCGCGCCTTCAGCGCCGCAGCGCACCGGCGAGGAGGTCCACCATCCTCGCGTTCGTAGCCGCGTCCTTCACCGCGAGCCGGACCGCGCGCGGGGGCAGCCCCGAGCCCATCCCCGACACGTCCCGCAGGAAGAGCCCCGCGGGGCGCACCCGCTCGCCGAGCTCGGCCGTGGTCGGAGCCCCGTCGGGCATCCGGCACAGCAGGAAGTTCGTCGTGCTCGGCACCACGGAGAAGCCCAGGCGATCCCGTAGCGCCGCGGCGAGGGTCTCGCGGAGGGCGGCCGTCTCGTGCCAACGGGCCTCGTACCACGCGGGGTCCTCGAGCGCCTTCACGGCCGCCACCTGGGCCGGGAGGCTGACCGCCCAGGGGGGCGTCAGCGCCCGCAGGCCGGCCAGGATCGAGGGCGCCGTGCAGAGGTAGGCCACCCGCACGCCGCTCAGCGCGTACGCCTTCGACATCGACTTGCACACGACCACGTTCGGCCGGGTCGCCGCGAAGCGCTCGAGCGACTCCGAGCTCCCCGCGTAGTCCACGTAGGTCTCGTCCACCCACACGCGGGTGCGCTCGGAGAGGCCGAGGAGCAGGCGCTCCAGGGTGCGCCGCGGCACGTGCCGGCCCGTCGGGCTGTTGGGGTTGACCAGCACGACGAGGTCGTAGGCGGTCGCCGTCGTCGCCTCCTCGAACGCCTCGGGCCGGAGGTCGTACCCGTCCTCCTCGCGGAGGCGGAGCCGGTCCACGCGGCATCCGACCACGTGGCGCAGCACGTGCTCGTACTCGCCGTACGTCGGGTCGAGCACGAGCGCCCGCGACGCCGGGGACAGCCACTCGCGAAGGCACAGGAAGATGAGGTCCGACGAGCCCGCCGCGGTGAGCAGGCTCGCCTCGGGCACGCCCCGCACGCGCGCGAGCGTGCGCACGAGGCCTTCGGCATGCGTCGGCGGCGACGTGCGCACGAGCCAGTCGAGGTGCGCCCGGAGCGCCTCGAGCGCCCGCGGCGACGGCGGGAACCACGCGTCGAGCACGTCCGCGTTGATGACCTGCTCGTGGCGTCGGAGGTCGTCGAACGCCTCGCCCACGGCCTCGAAGAACCCGCCTCCGTGGACGCACGGGCCCGGCGCGGGCTCCGCCGCGGACGTGGGGGGGACGCGGGGGGCGTCGGGGGGCCGGGGGGGAGGCGGAGGCCACGGGGGAGGCGAGTCGGACACGAAGGGCCTCCCGGGCTTCACCGCGCCGCGGGCTTCGGCGGCTCGCCTTGCCGGATGCGGAGGGAACGATCGACCTCGAGGCCGGTGAACCGCTGCACGCTCCGCGCCGCGTCGGGCCAGCGGATCTCGAGCTCGTCCACGCGCGTCGCGTCCCCGAGGCCGATCGTGAGCGCGCGTTCGTCGGCGTGGCCCCCGCAGCCGCGGCCGCCCAGGACGACGCGCGTCGCGGCCAGCCGGCCCGCGCGCACCGTCACCTTCGCCCCGATCGCGTCGCGGTTGGCGCCGCCCGGGCCCTTGCCCTCGAGGAGGAGCCGCAGGAAGTGCTTCCCACGCGTCTGCGCGAAGATCGCCGTGCGCAGCGTGCGGGCCTTGCTCTGCTCGGGCGTGGCGCGCATGTTCGAGTTGCCCAGCGCGAGGTCGGCGGTCCCGTCGAGGTCGAAGTCGGCCACCGTCGGCTGCGAGCAGTTCGTCCAATCGACCCCCAGCGCCTTCGTGCCGTCCGTGAAGCGGTGGTCGGCCCCCTGGACGAAGAAGCGCAGGCGCTGGTCGTCGGGGTAGTCGCCCGAGGCGATGAACAGGTCCTCGGCGCCGTCGCTTCCGAGGTCGATCCAGCCGGCGAAGATGTCGCCCTGGTTCCAGCGGGGCGTGTCGTGGGTGCGCACGATCCCGCGCTCCTCGCGCGCGAGCTTCCAGCCCCCGCCGCCCCCCTGATTCACGAGCAGGGTCGAGCGATCCGACGAGGGGCCCGCCCACCAGTGGGTGATCTCGCCGAGGAACACGTCGAGGTCGCCGTCGCCGTCGAAGTCGGCGACGGGGGCGTCGAAGGTGTTGCCGTTGGAGCGGAAGGGCTTCTCGTCCTCGCGGTCCTTGAGCCGGGGGTCCTTCCGGATCTCGGGCGGATAGACCCCGCTCTCGTCGTCGTCGCCGTCGAGGCCCACGGCGTCGGCGACGTCGGTGAACGTCCCGTTCCCCTCGTTGCGCCAGAGCTGGTTCCACTGGCGTCCGTACGCGCACGCGACGAGGTCCTGGTCGCCGTCGTCGTCGAAGTCGAGGTGGGCGACGCCGTAGACCGGGCGGCGGCTGTCGCGGCGGCCGGGCTCGGCGACGCCGAGGAGGCCCGCCTTCTCGGTCACGTCCTCGAACGTGCCGTCGCCGCGCCCGCGGTAGAGCCGGCTCGGGAAGCACTCGAGGTCCTCGCCGTAGCGCACGTACCAGTTGCCGACGAAGAGGTCGAGCACCCCGTCCCCGTCCACGTCCACGAACGTGGCCGCGGCCGTGGTCTCGGCCAGGGCTCCGACGCCCGAGCCCTCCTTCACGGTGAAGCGGCCCTTCCCGTCGTTGAGGCGGATCTCCGAGCGCAGGCCGTCGTCCTTGCCCTTCTTCGCCTCGGCGGCGAAGTCGCAGGTCCGTCCGTAGAAGCAGTCCACGTCGCCGTCCCCGTCCACGTCGCCGAATGCGAGCACGTCGGCGCCGCGTCCCGACGCGGTGTGGAGGCCGCCCGCGCCGGGCAGCTCCTCGAAGCGCACGCCGACGCCGCCCTCGCCGGGACGGTTGAGGAACACCCGCTCGCCCGCGTTCACGACGAGGTCGGCGCGCCCGTCGCCGTCGAGGTCGATCGCCGTGAGGCGCCGGCACTCGAAGACCGGCAGGCCCCAGGCGGCGGCCCGGTCGGCGAGGAGCCCGGGGAGCACGACGGGCGCGGGCGGCGGGGGCGGAGGGGGGGGGGGGGCGGCGAGGGGCGGGGCCGCCATCGGGCCCG
>CAZJJQ010000493.1:0-3631 GCA_964546345.1 uncultured Planctomycetales bacterium | reverse complement strand
GCCCCCCCCCCGCGGGGGCCCCGGGGGGGGGGGGGGTGGGGGGGGGGGGGCGCCCCCCCCCCCCCCCCCGCCCCCGGGCTTCCGCCGGCCGATCGCGCGCCTACGGCTTCTCCGCGACCTTCTTCGTGTCGGGCTTGAGCTCCGCGGGCTTCTCGGAGGCCGGCTTCCGGTGGCTCCGGGCGCGCTCGCGCGCCTCGGCCTCGGCCTGGGCCTCGTCGATGGCCGCCTCGGGGTCGGGGAGCCGGGTCCAGGGGAACAGCATCGCGAACCCGCCGACGAAGGCGCCGACGGCGAACACGAGCGTCCACACGAACCAGACGCCGAACGTCGCCACGAGCGGCAGGCAGAGCAGGCCGTAGAACACGCCCATCCCGAACGTCGTCGTGCCGGAGAGCGCGAGGCCGAGCGTCGTCGCGACGCCCGCCCCGAGCACCGCCCACACCCCGGGGGTCCCGAGCGCCCACGTGAACGCGGAGGCGCGCGGGCGGAGGTGCTTGATCCTCGCCCAGAACCAGGGGAGGAACAGCAGCAGCGGCGCCGCCACGGCCACGGTGGAGTAGACGCCGGCGATCATGCCGATCATGAGCGTGAAGGACAGACCCTCGAGCATGCTCCGCTGCCCGAGGTTGAAGGCGAACAGGACCACCACCGTCATGAGCGCGGTGGCCGTCGTGCGCCAGGTGCGCGAGAGCGTCTGGTTCACGGCGTCGTCGATCATCTTCCCCGTGACCCGCGGCGCCTTCCCGCGGAGCTCGCGGATGCGGTCGAAGGTCACCACCGTGTCGTTCACGGAGAAGCCGACGATCGTGAGGAAGGCGGCCACGAGGCCGAGGTTGATGCGGGCGTCCACGAGGCCCAGGTGGTCCACGAGGCACACCGCGCCGAGCGCCACCGACACGTCGTGGAAGAGGCAGAGCACCGCGCTGAAGCCCATGGCCGACGAGCGGAAGCGGAACGCCACGTACAGGACGATGGCGACCAGCGACATCAGGAGGGCGAGGATCGCGTCGTTGCGCTGACGGTGCGCCACGCCCGCGCCGATCAGGTCGTCCACGGGGAACGGCTCGGCCAGCGCGATCCGGTCGATCGCGGCGCGGGTCGCGCCGAGGCGCAGCAGGCCCTCCTTGAAGGAGGTGCCGCCGAGGAACTCGCGCAGGTCCTGCCGGAGCTTGTCGGCACCCACCTCGACGGCCTCGCGGGTGGTGGCGTGGTCGGCCTTCCACCACAGGTCGAAGGTGTGGATCGAGCCCGCGGCCTCGCCGGCCGAGGGCGGCACCTCCGCGACCTCGAGGTCGCGGGTGACGGTGGACGCGGGGTTGCGCACGCGGCGGCCGCCCTCGCCCTCGGTGGTGTAGGGCATGCTCGAGACGAGCAGCTCCTTCAGCCGCGCGGCCGTGACGGCCTTGTCGGCGTCCTCGATCGCGATGCGGGCCCGCATCCGGCCGTCGAACCGCTTGAGGGGGTCGGCGTCGCCCGTGGACTTGTAGGTGGTCGGCCCTTCCCGCACCCACGACGGCATCAGCCGTCCCGCGAAGGCCTTCTCCACGTACGCCTTGAGCGCCGCGAGGCGCTCGCGTTCCGCGACCGGCGCCTTGTCGCCCGCCGCCGGCGCGAGGTCGCCCGAGCGCAGCGGGGCCTTGATCTCGACCCAGTCGCCGGTGGCCCCGACGGTCACGACGGCCGCGTCGTCGTACGGCCCGGCCTCGAGCTCGCGCCAGGCCGTGGTGGTGTCGGCCCCGACCTCGCGCGCGACCTTCACCGTCGTGCGCGCGCCGTCGAGGGCCTTCTTGACGTCGTCGGTCGTGGTCGGCCGGTCGAAGCGCGCCTGCAGCTTCATGCCGCCGGTGAAGTCGATGTCGTAGACCGTGTCCTCGGCCGAGGTCCAGTAGAGCGCGAGGCTGCCGCCCACGAGGAGGAGCGCGATCGGCACGAGGATGCGGCGCATCCCGATCCACTGGATGCTCGGCACCTTCGCCGCGCCGGCCATCTTGATGGGGGCGGTGCGCCCGCGGGCCACCTGCGTCTCGAACACCGTGCGGGTCACGTAGATCGCGGTGAACATCGACGCGAGGAGGCCGAGCGTGAGGCTCACGGCGAAGCCCTTGATGGCGCCGCTGCCGAGCACGTAGAGGAAGATCGCGGTGAGGAACGTGGTGACGTTGGAGTCCACGATCGTGACGAACGCGCGGTCGTAGCCGTCGCCGATCGCCTGGACCAGCGAGCGGCCCCGGGCCTGCTCCTCGCGGATGCGCTCGTAGATGAGGATGTTGGCGTCCACGGCCATGCCCAGCGTCAGCACCACGCCCGCGATGCCGGGCAGGGTCAGGGTCGCCTGGAGGAACGCCATGGCGCCCATGAGCAGCACGAGGTTGAGGACCAGGGCGAGGTTGGCGACCAGCCCGGCCCAGAAGTAGAAGCCGAGCATGAACAGGAGGACCAGCGCGAAGGCCACGAGGGTCGAGAGCATGCCGCGCCGGACGGCCTGGCCGGCGAGGCTCGGGCCGACGGTCGCCTTCGACTCGAGCCGCGGGCGGACCTTGAGCGAGCCGGTCTGGAGGACCGTCACCAGCTGCTTCTGGCGCTCCTCGAGCCACGTGCGCTGCCCGAACCCGCCGCCGCCCAGGGTGACCCGCACGTTGGTCTCGAGCCGGTCCTGGATGACCGGGGCGCTGTCGAGCTCCTCGGAGAGCACGATGGCCATGGGTTGGAGCTTGTTCTTCTCGGTCCAGTTGCCGAAGACGCCCTGGTACTCGAGCTTCACGTCGAAGAAGACCACCGGGTCCATGTGCTCGTCGGTGCCCGGCCGGACGTTGGCGAGGATGGCGCCCGAGAACCGCTCGTCCTTCGACTGCGGCTCCGACAGGACGGCGAAGTCGGCCTCGTCGGCCGCCTCGCGGCCCTTGCGCGGCACCACGCGGTAGAGGGGGTTCGTCGGCTTGTAGGCCCGCGCCTGCTCGCGCGCGGCCTTCCACTCCGCGACCTCGGCCTTCTTGTACGCGTGGAAGTCGTCGATCGAGCCCTCCCACAGCGCCGGCGCCTGGTCTTCGCGGCGGTGCTCGGGGTCCACCTCGATGCGGAACTGCAGGTCGCCGAGCGTGGTCACGAGGCGCTCGATGGCACCCACGTCGATCTCGGCCGGGAGGGAGATCTCGAACTTGTCGTCGCCGATGGCCTGGAGCGAGAGCTCCGCGAGGCCCCACTTGTCGATGCGCTGCTCGATGACGAGCATCGTCTGGTGGACGACGTCCTCGTCCGTCTCCTTCTCGTCCACCCGGCCTTCGCTGCGCGCACGCGCGAGGTCGAGCGAGAAGCGCAGCGTCGTGCCGCCCTTCAGGTCCTGGCCGAGCGCCACCCCCCAGGGGTGCTCGATCGTCCGGTTCGCCATGAACGCGTACACCGCCGCGCCCGTGATCAGGAAGATCAGCAACCACCGACCCCACAACGACTTTGCATCGCCCACGAGGCACCTCCAACCCACGAATCCCACCCGAGACTCTCCGCCGCGGAAGCGCCCGCGACGGCCCGTACGACGGACGCCGGGGCCACGGGCCCCGGGTCCGCGGGGCCGCTCAGAAGCGGCGCGCCTCGATCGCCGCGAGCGGCGCCGCCGGGCCGAGGTGGGGCGCGGGCG
>CAZJJQ010000492.1:0-3643 GCA_964546345.1 uncultured Planctomycetales bacterium | reverse complement strand
GTGGACCAGACCGCCGACGGGCGCAGCATCTTCGAGCTGTCGGGCTCGCGCTAGCGGCGCGTTTCGGAAGTCCTGCGCCACCCCGAACGTACGGCGCGCCGACTCCCCATCGACGATCGCGATCCAATCCTCCAGCGCGAAGGCGCCGGCCCACCGGACGCGGGGCCCGTGAGCCGGCGGGCGCGTTCATCGTCCACAGGCCGAGCAGAGGAGCTGCCGATGCGGACTTCCGGGTGCCTCACGCGAGAGCGGGCGCTCTGCTATCCTCGCCGCGCGAGCCAGGACCGGAGGTTCAACGCGCATGGGACACGCTTGGCGGCGTCGGAGGAGCGCGATGGGAGCGGCGATTCTCCTCTCGCTCGCTTCCCCATGCGGCGTGGCGGCGGACCCTCCGGCGTCGCCCGCTGCCCCGGCCCGGCCGTACGACGGCCCGCACGTCGTACTGAAGGGCGGGATCGTCCTTCCCGGCCGGGTCGTAGGGACGGTGACCCTCGGCGGGCGCCCCTTCTCCCGAATCGAGACGCACTTCGGGTACGTGGTGGCTCGCCCGGGCGACGTGACCTCGCGCGACGAGGCGCCCCCCGCCGGCGGGGTGTTCCACGTCAGCGAGGTGAGAATGGACGAGGTACGCGACGAGTGGGTAGGGGACAACCTCGCTGTTTCGGAGGAGATGGGGCCGGCGTGGGGGGAAAGGCTGCCTTTCCTGAGCCTTCCGGGTGCAGGCGACTACGAGTCCCCGAGGCGCCTCTTGGAGCAGGGGGTAGCGATGCGCTTCCCTGCAAGGATGAGCCTCCGGTGCGGATCCAAGTGCACCCGTGACGCGGTCGTACGCATCCACCGGGGGATCGGGATTCTGCCGTGGAACATGGGGGTGGTCTCGATCCTCCCGCCCGACTGCGACGCCACCCTGTCGCTCAGAGACGGGAGCATGCACCTGCTGATCGACTCGACGTTCCCAGGCGATTCGCTGTTCATCCGCACTCCGACGGTCCGAATCGAGCTCGCGACACCTGGCCGCTACGCCATTCACGCCGACACCTCGGTCGGCAATCTGCGGGTGTTCCAGGGGCGCGCACGGATCGACGGTGGGCTGGAGGTGCCGGAGCATGGGCTCGGGACCTGGCGAGAGGAAGTCAGGCACCCGGATCCGAAGCTCTCCACCACCCCGAGCGCCCCGGGTGCCGACTTCTGGCCCTACGGCCTGCAACCTTTCTTGCCGGACGACATGTGCTTCGTGCCCACGGGGCGCTACCGCGTGGGCACGCGACCCGGGATCCCGAGGACGGGCTCGGTGGCGGCCGCCGAGCCGTACGTGTTTGGCTACGCCCAGGAGAGCGAGGCGGAGGTCGGCGCCTTCCTCATCGACCGCCGCGAAGTCTCGGCGACGGAGGCGAAGCACTTCACGTGGATGCACAAGAAGGCCCGGGCGGAGCTCGCCACCGACCATCGCCCGGCACACGGCCTCACCATGAAGGAAGCCACCGCGTGGGCACTGAAGGCCGGCAAGCGTCTCCCCACCGCATCGCAGTGGGAGGTCGCAGGACGGGGCGACGCGGCCGAGCCGCAGCCCTTCACCCTCGATGCACGGTCCGCAGGCACATGGACAGGAGAGGAGGCCGGGGATGTGGCCCTCGTCCAGGATGACGGCCGGATCCAGTGGACGCCTCCTGCCCTTCTCGCTGCCGTCGACGCTCCGACCGAGGACGTCTCGCCGTTCGGGGTCGAAGCCCTCCGTTCCGGTGTGCCGGAGCTCGTTCGGCCGAACCTGCAGGACGATCCCGTGTTCACCCTCTTGCGACGCCGTCGCCAAGCAGACGTCCTCGCCGGTCGCACGGAGTACGTGCGCGGCATTCGCGGCAGCCTCGTCGCCCTCGCCACGTACTCGCCGAAGCTCAATCCAGGGTTCCGATGCGTCATCGAGCTCACCCCCCGATGAGCGCCTTTCCGCTGCGCCCGACTCGCCGGACTCTGGCCGGGCGCCGTCCCCTCGTGCGGTCGGTGCTGCTGCTCGCGCTCCTCTCGGCCTCCGGCGCCCACGCCGATCCGCCGCCGCCCACGACCGGCACGCTCATCGCGCTGAAGGGGGGGCAAGCGCTGAGCGGACGGATCGTTCGCACCACGGAGGTCGCGGGCCGCCCGCACGCGGTCGTCGCGACCGACTTCGGCGAGATCCTGATCGACGCGGCCGAGATGGTGGACAAGCCCTCGACGGCCGCGGCGCCGCCCCCGTCGGAGGCGACGTTCGTCGCGGGCGATGTCCGTGTCGTGGCGATCCGCGGGCCGGTTCGCCGAAAGTCGCCGGGTGACGCCGACTGGACGTCGATCTCCGAGGACGCGGGCTACGCGAGCGCTCCGAAGGCGCTCCCGAAGGTCTCTCCGGGCGATGCTCTGCGCACGGGCCCCGGTGCCACGGTGGAGCTGCTCCTGCACCGCGACGTGTGGATCCGGATCGCGCCCGACAGCGAAGTCGAGATCCCGAAGGATGCGGCCCGCGGGTCCTTCTCGCTGCTGCGGGGCACGACGGTGCATGACGTGCGGTCACGTCCCGGGGGCGAGGTGTTCCGGGTCGGAACGCCCTCGAACATGCTGGGCGTCCGGGGCACCCGGTTCCAGGTCAGCGTCACGGAGGACGGAGGCTCGACGGCCGTCCTCGAGGGGACCGTTGACCTGGAAGGTCGCGCCGCGGTGGCCGCCCGTCACGAGGCGCAGTGGCAAGGGGCCGAGGCGCCCCGCATCACGCCGATCACGCCCCGGGTCGAGTCCGAGCTGAAGGGGCTTCGTCCCGGGTATCGACCCGCCGACGACATGGTCTACGTCCCGGCCGGGGAGTACCTCGTGGGCGCCGACGGCAGTCGCCCCGCACCGGCGTCGGACCCGACGCACGGCAGCACCTTCGTCTCCGGCTTCGCTCGGGCCGGGAAGGTGCGGTCCGGGGCCTTCCTCATCGATCGCCGGGAGGTGTCCTTGGGCGACTACGCGGCGTACGTGAGTGCCATGACCGGCCCCGCGCAGCCGCCCCTGCGCACCGCCTCGGAGCGGGAGCCGATGTACGACATCGATGACCAGGCGGCCGTCTCGTACGCCCGCTGGGTGGGCAAGCAACTGCCGACGGCCACGCAGTGGGAGATCGCTGCGCGGGGGCGGGACGGTCGCCCGTTCCCCTGGGGCAGGGCGCCGCTCGATCGGCCGCTGGTGATGGGCACGTGGACGGGCACGGGGCGCACGGCGGCCGACCCGCTCCGCTGGGAGCCTCCCGCTCCCGGCGCCCCCTGGGCCATCAACGAGGAGCTGGACGTCTCGCCCTTCGGCGTGACGGCCCTCGCCTCCGGCGTACCGGAGTACGTCCGGTGGGGAACCTCGACGGAGCCCCTCTGGGCGATGCTCACGCCTGCGTTCCAGGGAGCGCTTCAGGCGGCGGAGCAGAAGCGGGGCTTCGGCCGCAGCCCCGTCCGCGGCGTCCACGGCAGCCTCCTCGCCATCGATCTGCTCGAGGGCTCGGTCGGCGTCGGCTTTCGGTGCGTGGTGGAGCTGCCGCCTTCACGGTGACGCAACCGCCCCCGATCCGGCCGCTCGCCGCGTGGATGCGGCGCAGGAACAACTGCGGTGACCCGAGGCCGAGCGCCGCGGGGACGATCGCGAGGAA
>CAZJJQ010000491.1:0-3647 GCA_964546345.1 uncultured Planctomycetales bacterium | reverse complement strand
GGGGCTCGAGGCCACCGGCGGCGCCGGGGGAGGGGCGACGGACGGCGTCGCGGGGCTCCTCGGGGCGGTGGGCGGGACCATGGGCGGCGGCACCGGCAGGGGCGCGGGCGGCGCGGGGGCCGGCGGCGTGTCCACGGCCGACGGTGAACGCCACCGGGGGACCGAACCCTCCTCCGGCAGCGCGGGCCGGATGCGGAACTCCGCGGCCAGCGTGCCGAAGCGCCAGGCCCCGCTGCGGCCGAGGGTGTCCATCATCAGCCGCGCGTCGCTGCCCGAGAGCACGGCGCCGCGTCCGGTCTCCACCGAGGTGGCGCCCACGAGCGCGGCGAACGGCACGCGGTCGTTGGCCGTCCACTCGGGAATCCGCGCGTCCACGCCCACGGGGCGCGCGACGGCGAAGATGCTGCCCGGCTGGTAGGGCCGCGAGGCGAGGTCGGCCATGCCGAAGATGCGCTGGTCCACCGCCGCGAGCGCCCGTTCGCCTTCCTTCACGCCCGGCCCGTAGCCGCCCGAGGCCCGCCTGCGCGGCGACCACGTCCCGAGCTTGGTGCGCAGCGTGTACTGCGTGAAGGTCGTGATCGGCATCGACACGAGGTAGCGCATGTCGATGCTCTGCACGCTCGCCTCGTCGAGCAGGAAGCGCATCAGGTCCACGGTCTGGTCGTGCGACAGGCGCCCGGCCCACAGGAGCTGATCGCTCTTCTGCAGGAGGAACAGCCCATCGGGATAGACCGCGTACTCGGGGAGGCGCGGGAGGTCGTCCCATGCGCCCGACGTGGTCGTCGTCTTCGTGACCAGCAGGAACGGCACCGCCCGGTCGCCCGGCATCGCCGCCTCGGCCGACGCGCGGTCGGCGCGGGCGGCGCGCACCGGCAGGGTGGCACAGAGGCCCAGGGCGAGGGCAGAGGCGAACACCGCGGACCGGACCCGTCTGGACATCGAGGACCTCCGAATCGCGCCATCATCCTCGCCCGGGGGACAGGGAGGGGGAGACGGCCCGACCCGAGGGGGGTGTCGGGCCCCTCGTCCCATGCGGCCCGGCCCGCGCCGCCGTAGGATCGCGCCCCCGTGGAGGTCTCGATGCGCCGCCTCGCCCCGATCGCCGCCCTGGTCCTCCTCGCGCTCGCCCCTGCGCCCCGCGCGCGCGCGGGCGATCCTCCGGCCCCGCCCCCCCCGGTCCCCGCCCCGAAGCCGCCGCGTCCGGCCCCCTGGGTGCCCCCCGTGGGCATCCACTGGGAGGAGGACTTCGAGGCGGGGATGCGCCGCGCCGTGACCGAGGGGCGACCCGTCCTCTTCGCCGTGAACGCACTCCTCGACGAGGGCGAGACCGGGAATCGGATGCTCGCGACCGAGACCTACGTCCGCAAGGAGATGGGGGACGCGTCGCGGCCGTTCGTGTGCTTCGTGTGCAACCCGAACGACCACGCGACGACGAAGCGCCCGGACGGGACCGAGGTCTGCTCGCGCTACGGCACGGGGACGTGCGCCTGCCACAAGGCGGCGCTCGACTACGTGCTGAAGCGCTTCGCGTTCGCGGGCACGGACCTCATCAGCCCGTCGCACTTCGTGATCGATCCGGATGGGCTGACGATCTACCAGGGGCAGTACATGCAGAGCTGCCCGACGCCGAGGCAGCTCGAGGAGCTGCTGGCGAGGGCCTCGCCGACGCAGGCGCTGCGGTTCGTGTGGACGGCGCGGGAGGCGGAGCTGGCCCAGCTCGCGAAGACGCCGGAGCCGGAGCTCGCCGAGAAGGCGAAGGCCTGGCTCGCGACGAAGGACGGGATGGCCCTCGCGGGGGTCGTCGCGACGATCGACCAGGAGAGCGACGACGCACGGAAGGCGGCCCTGCTCCAGGCACTCGGCGCTGGGCCCCTGATGCCGCAAGGAGGCCCGCTGCTCGAGGACCTGCTGCGTCAGGTCACGGGCACCGCGGATGCATCGAGCTTCGCGGCGCCCACGTGGCAGCGCATGGCGTGTCTCGCGTCGCAGGCGTTGGACGCGAGCCAGCGGTGGACGATGTGGCTGTGGACCCGGCTCTTCGTCCGTGTCCCCTCCGACGTGACGGCCGAGGTCGAACCCAGGGTGCACTCGTTCCCGTTCGGGACGGACGCGCCCCCCTTGGACTCGCCCGAGAGCCGGGCGGTGTGGGCGATGCAGGTCGAGGCCATGACCCTGATGGGGAGTCCCAAGGCCCTGGCGGACCTCGAGAAGCTCCCCGAAGGACTTCCGAGGCTCCGGATCCTCCGCGCGCTCCGCAAGGCCGGTCGCGGCCGCCCCCTCTCCTTCGACGCGGGCACGCGCGACGAGCGGCGCCTGGCGCTCTCCCTCGCGACGCCCGACGAGGTGAAGGCCGCGAAGGAGAAGGTCCTCGCCGCGCTGAAGGACCCGATCGAGGAGCTCCGCGTCGCCGCGGCCCTCGCGCTGCGGCTCGCGGGCGACGGCAGCGGGGCCGACATCCTCCTCGCCGCGATTCCCGACCCCGTGGAGGGGCCCGAGGTGCGGGCCGTGCTCTCCGCGCTCGCGGGCGGCGATCGGGGCGCCGATCCGGGGCCGTGGGAGGACGTCGTGCGGGCGGGGACGGGCGCGGGAGGTGGCAAGTGACGTCGCGTCGGCGCCGGTTTCCCGTCGTGCTCGGGGTCGCGCTCGGGCTCGCGCTCGGCGCCGTCGCGCGCGCCGAGGACGAGGCCGCCGAGCGGGTGAAGGCCGCGCTCCTGGAAGCCGCGGGGAACCCCACGCGGCTCGCGAAGGTGCTCGATGAGTCCACCGCGCTCGTGGGGCCCTCCGCCGTGTTCCCCGACCTCGGGGCGCTCGCCGACTGGTACGGCACCCTCCCCGCGTCGGTCTCGGGGCAGCCGTTGGTCTCGGTGCGGCGCGCGTGGATGTACGTCTCGACGAAGCGGGGGGCCGACGCGATCCCGCTGCTCGAGCCCGCCCTCGTCACGAGCCCCCGCGACGCGCTCCTGCGCAGCTACCTCGGCGAGGCCAGGCGCCAGGCGGGCGACCTCGCGGGCGCCGTGAACGAGCTCGCTCGGGCGCTCGACGACGGCGCCACCGACGAGCAGGCGCTGCCCTCCGTGCGGAAGGTCGTCTACGAGATCAAGACGGCTCCCAATCCCCCGGCGACGGAGGGGCTGCCCGTCTACGCCACCGCCGCAGCCACGTTCCTCGCGCGGCGCGAGATGCGCGACGTGCGCCAGTCGCTGATCGAGTGGCTGCTCTACGACGCCGCGCCGTCGCGCACGGGCGCCCAGCGGTCGGCCCTCCTGCGGGCCGAGGCGATCCGGCACCTCTCGATCACCCTGCGCCCGCCCGTCCCCGCGGGCGAGCGCCTCCGGCTGGCGCGTCGCGCGCTCGAGGTGCTGCCGCTGCTGAAGGCGCTGCCCGACGACGTGCGGGCGACCCTGCCGACGCCGTTCGACCTGCTCGCGAGCGCGGTCCGGCTCGGGGAGGCCGTGGACGCCGACGGGAACGCCACGGGCGACGGCGGTCACCTGCTCCCCGAGGCGCTGGCCTTCCTGGCCGAGGAGGCGCTCGCGAAGGGGCGCTACGTCCTCGCCGACGCGCTCGCCCGGCGGCGGCTCGCGATCTCGGACAGCCCCACGGCGCGGGCGGTGCTCCGCGGCCTGCCGCCCGACGTGGGGGACTAG
>CAZJJQ010000490.1:0-3652 GCA_964546345.1 uncultured Planctomycetales bacterium | reverse complement strand
TGCCGCCGACGTAGAGCTTCTCGTCGAGACGCCCCACCATGTCGAGGTTGAGCATCGCGACCGTGTCGGCCAGGGGCACGAGCGGGCTCTCGACGTAGCGCTTGCTGCCCAGCAGGCCGAGCTCCTCCCCGCTGAACGCCAGGAAGAGGACCCGCCGGGAGAGCTCGCCCCGGCGCTCGGCGAGCGCGCCGGCGATCTCGAGCATCGCCGAGGTCCCCGACGCGTTGTCGTCGGCGCCGTTGTGGATCTTGCCCTCGGCGTTCGCCAGGGAGCCGAACCTGCCGCGCCCCACGTGGTCGTAGTGCGCACCGACGACCACGGTCTCCTTCGGCTCGGCGGCGGGCGCCACGGGGCCCTCGCCCGTCACCGCCACGGGCTGGAGCGGCGCCAGCAGGCCCGCGACATTGCGCACGCGGCGCACGTCGGCCTCGAGCGCGCAGCGCACGCGCAGGCGCACGCCCGCGAGGGCCTCGCTCTTCGGCGCGACCTTGCCGTCGATCTGCCCCTGCCGCTTCCCGAGCGGAAGGCCCAGCGCGTCCGACAGCCGTTTCCCCGCCCCGCGCCACGTCACCTGCACCACGGGCAGCTTGCCCGTGGCGCCGCCGCCCGGCGCCTTGAGGTCGTCCTTCTCCTTCGTCGAGCACGTCGCCGGGTCGTTCACGATCACGAGCGCCGCCGCCGCGGCCTCCGCGGCCCGATCCGCCTTCGCCTGGAAGGTCGCGTGTTTGCTCATCACCGCGGGGGCGGCGAACGGGCTGTCCTTCGAGGCGTGCGCGGGGGCGTGGCGCAGCACGACCACCACCTTCCCCTTCGCGTCGAGGCCCGCGTAGTCGTCGTAGCCCACCTCCGGCGCCTTCACGCCGTAGCCGGCGAACACGACCTCCGCCGTCACGTCGCCCGGCCCCGACACGTCGATGGGCACGAACTCCTCGGCGAGCTTGAACGAGGTCTCCTTGCCGTCCGCGCCCAGGGCGGACAGGGACGTCTCCTTGAGGACCTTCATCCCCCGCGGGATCGTGAACTGCTGGAAGTACGTCCCGCCGTCGCCCAGGGGCCGCAGGCCGAGCCGCGTGAACTCCGCGGCGATCATCTCCGCCGCCTTGTCGCAGCCGGGCTCCCCCGACTCGCGCCCCTCCATCGCGTCGTCCGACAGCGCCTTCACCCAGGCCAGGAGCTCGGCCTTGGTGACCTCGGGGCTGTGATCTTCGGGGGGCGCGGGGGGCGTGGCCCGCGCCGTCGCGCCCCCGAGGGCGGCCCCCACCGCAACCGCGAGCCCCAGGACGCCGGAGAGGGAGCGACGCACCATCCCTCGATGGTAGCCCGGCCTAGGCGCCCCGGCCCCGGGTGAGCTCAGAACGGCAGCAGGTTCCCGCCCGCCGCCACCACCCGATCCCCGCCCAGGCGCTTCGCGACCAGCAGCGCCTTGTCCGCGCTCTCGAGCAGGGCCTTCCCGCCGGCCCCCGGCTCGAGGTCGCCGCTCGACGCCAGCCCGATGCTGGCCCGTACGTCCACGTCGCCCGCGACCCCGAGCGGCAGGGCGGCGACCTGGAGCCGGACGCGTTCGGCGACCTGGGAGGCCGAGACGGCGTCCGCCCCCGGCAGCAGCGCGCAGAACTCGTCGCCGCCGTACCGCGCCAGGATGTCCCCCTCGCGCAGGCCCGCCTTGAGCGCCCCCGAAACCGCCATCAGCACCTCGTCGCCCGTGCCGTGCCCGAACCGGTCGTTCACCTGCTTGAAGCGGTCGAGGTCGATCATGAGCACCGAGAGGGAGGTCTCGTGGCGTCGCGTCTGCGCCAGCTCCCGCTGGATCGACTCCGCGAGGAACTCCCGGTTGTAGAGCCCCGTCAGCGAGTCGAGGAACGCCTTCCTCTCGAGCTTGCGGTTCGCCTCCCGGAGCGACTCCTCGAGGGCGCGCCGATCGCGGAGGTCGAGGAGCGTCACCACCCGCCCGTCCGCCTCGGCCCCGGCCGTGCGGAGGGGCGCGATGCTCACGGAACAGGGCACCTGCACGCCGCCGGCGGCGAGGGTGGCCTCCCCGCTCCACGCCCGCACGCCGGCGACGGCGTCGCGGAAGCGCTCGCGGGCGTCGGCCCCGCCCTCCGGGCGCAGCAGCTCGTACAGGTCCAGTCCCGCAGGATCCCGGGGCACGCCCCCGGCCATGCGGGCGTACGCCGCGTTCGCCCGTTCGACCTTGCCCCCGGGGCCGACGAGGAGGAACCCCGCCCCCGCGGCCTCGAGCGCCGCCTCGCACCGCTGGGCCTGGGCCTCCCGGGCCTTCCGCGCGAGCGCGCCCTGGAGGTACGAACGGATCGGCCCCGTCGCCCCCGCGGGGATCACCCCCAGGAGCCCCGCCCGGACCAGGGCCGCCGGCACCGGGCTGCCGTCGTCGAGCAGCATCAGGGGGAGGCGCAGCCGCAGGACGGCGCCCAACGCCTCGGCGCTCACCGTGGGGGCGACCACGACGACCTGCGCCGACCCACCCAGGGTCCGCACGGCCTCGGCCTCCGCCGCGACGCAGGGAGAGAGGCCCTCGGACTCGAGGGCAACGGCGAAGCTACGCGCCCGGACCGGGTCCGGATCCACCAGGACGATACGCACGTTCGGATCCCCAGGACTCTGGAGCACCCCCGCACCCGAACCATAGTCCAGGTTTGCAGTTCGGGCCGCTCGGGTCCCGTCGGCGGGGCAGCCGGAGCAGCCCCCGGGGCTCCGCTACGCAACGATGCTGTAGCCGCCGTCCACGACGACCGTCTGCCCGACGAGCATGGCCGACAGGGGGCTTGCGAGCCACAGGACGACGTCCGCGACGTCGCCGGGCTCGACGAGGCGCCCCGCCGGGGTGCGCCGGGCGCTCTCGCCGAGCATCTGCTCGCGGTTGGGGAAGTGCTTGAGGGCGTCGGTGTCCACCACGCCCGCGGAGACCGCGTTCACGCGGACGCCCCGGGGCGCCAGCTCGACCGCCAGGTGGCGGACGAGGCTCTCGAGCGCGGCCTTGCTGGCCCCGACCGCCGCGTAGTTGGGGATGGCGCGCACGGCGCCCAGGCTCGAGACGGCCACCACGTGCCCCCCGGACGCCCCCATCAGCACGGAGGCCTGCTGGACCAGCGGCAGGAGCGCCGCCGCGTTGATGTCCATGGTCCAGGTCCAGTGCTTGTGGGTGAGCTCCATGGCCGGCTTGATCACACCCGACGCGGCGTTGCTCACCAGGATGTCGAGCCGACCGAACTCGTTGCCGAGCACCTGGAACATGGGCGGGATGCCGTCGGCGTCGGCGACATTCCCCTTCACGAGCACGGCCTTGCGACCCTTCGCCCGCACGGCGGCCGCGGTCTCCTCGGCCGGCTTCTTGTTCCGGAGGTAGTTGATCGCGACGTCGGCGCCCGCCTCGGCGAGCCGCACGGCGATGGCCGCGCCGATGCCCCGGCTCCCCCCGGTGACGAGGGCTTTCTTTCCGTGCAGGTCGATGGCCAGTCCCGTGGTCATGGGCGCCTCCCGCGCCCGACGGTACCCTGGATGGCGTGAACTTCCCGACATTCGCCCCCCTCGCCCTGCTCGCCGCCCTCGCCGGGCTCGCCGGATGCCGGATGTCGCCCGCGATGGAGGCGCGCAACCAGGCGCGGGTGGCCGCGACCCCCGCCGCGGCCGCTCCCGC
>CAZJJQ010000489.1:0-3682 GCA_964546345.1 uncultured Planctomycetales bacterium | reverse complement strand
AGCTGCTCACCTCCATGGCGCCCGTCGTCGAGATGAAGGCGCGCGTCGCCGAGCTGCGCGCCGACCAGGACGTGGTGCGCCGCACGATGGACCGCCTGAAGGCGGCGTCGAAGCACGACTGGGTGGGGTCCTTCTTCACGCTGCGCCAGGCCCTGCTCGAGGGCGTCAAGGGGCGCGCGAAGGAGATCCAGGCCAAGACGGCCGACGCCGTGGGCGGCCTCCTCGACCGGTTCATGGGGAACGACGAGCCCCTGCAGAAGCTCCTCGGGGAGGACGCGCCCAAGCTCTTCCGCAGCGCGATCGACGAGACCTCTCCGGTCGTGTTCGGGGCGCTCAAGGCCGCCGCCACGAAGGGCTCGGCGGGCGCGACGCTCCCCGAGCCGATCCGGTCCACCCTCTCCGAGCTCGGCGTCTCGCTCGACGAGCATGCCCGGGCGGTCCTCGACGCCGTGGACCCGCGCAAGGGCGTCCCCGCCGCCGTGGTGACGCTGCCGCTCGACCGCATCCCCGTCCGGAAGACCTTCCTCGACTGGATCCTCTTCCGCAGCGCGGGGTCCCTCCGCAAGCGGCTGTTCGGGACCTCGGAGGCGCCCGCCGCGAAGCTCCCCGCCGAGGCGAAGGCCAGGGTGCTCGGGGCCCCGGGTCGCGAGGCGATCCGCGCGGCGATCGTCGCCCAGCTCGAGGCGTGGCTCCCGAAGGCGGTGGACGGGATGACCGCCTCCACGTTCGACGCCTACGTCCCCGGGGTGCTGGGACGGGTGAAGCCCGCCATCGCCGAGCTCGAGAAGGAGGGCGAGGGCGAGCTCAAGACGATCGACGGCAAGCTGGCCGAGTCGGCACGCCTCGTGGACGAGGTGCTCGTGCTCCAGAAGGCGATGCGCGACGGCGTGAAGGTGGTCGAGGAGCTGACCCGGAAGTGGGCGCAGACCGACCCCGCCCTCCTCACCCGCCCCATCGGCCTGGCCGAGGTGGAGGACGAGGACGCGCCGAAGCCCAAGAAGCCGGCGAAGGCTCCCCCGGTCCGGCGATGAGGACGAGGAAGACCCCTACGGTGCACCCCGTGCGACCTCCCCTGCGCCCCCTCGCCCTCGCCTGCGGCCTGCTCCTGACCGGGACTGCCTGCGACCGGGAGCCCGCCTCGGCCCCGCCGGCCGCCACGCCGCAGCCCGCCCCCCCTCCGCCCCCCCCGCCCCCGACCTCCCCGGCCCCGACTGCCCCGCCCCCGGCGGAGAAAGCCCCCCCTGCCATGCTCAAGGTCGGCGATCCCGCCCCCGCGTTCCGCGTGCTCGACCACACCGGGAAGGAGCGCAGCCTCGGCGACTTCCAGGGGAAACGCGTCATCCTATGGTTCTTCCCGAAGGCGCTCACCGGAGGGTGAACCCTCGAAGGGTGCGGCTTCCGTGATCGAAGCCCAGGCTACGCAGCGAAGAACGCGGTGATCCTCGGCGTCTCCATGGACTCGGTCGCGGAGAACCGGGCGTTCGCGGAGAAGGAGGGGTTCACCTTCCCGCTGCTGTGCGACACCGACAAGCGGGTCTCGATCGCCTACGGCGCGGCCGCGGACGCCTCGGCCGCGTACCCGAGGCGGCGGACGATCGTGGTCGGTCCCGACGGGAAGATCGAGCAGATCGTGGACAAGGTGGACGTGCGGACGCACCCGGAGACGCTCCTCGAGAGCCTCCCGGCGAAGTGAGCCTGGGTTCATTGCCCTTAGCAAGCACATGCACCATACTGCAGACCAGGGACTTTAGTCCCACGCTGCGGAGGGTCGCCCCTCTGTCCGACTGTCCCTCTTACCGTTAGGATCCGTACGTCCGGGCGGAACGTCCGCCCCCATCCCGGAGAGGACTGCCCATGAGGAAGCCGTTGTTCGTCGTCGTGGCCGGCGCGCTCGCGCTCGCCACGTTCGGCGTCAACCCGCTGCCCGCCACCGGCGGGTGCTGAGGTCGTTCCGCGGCCAGTATGGCCGAGTTGACGATCCAGTGGGAGACGCTGAGCTCGATTCCGCAGGTTGCGAAGAAGGCGCCCGCCGTCGTGACGGGTGAGGATGCGGCCCCGGCCCCCGCGGCCGAGGAGCCCGTGGCTGCGTCGGCGATCACGTCGACGGACAAGCCCTACCTCATCTACGTCGCCGACACCGCGGCGGCCTCCACCGGCTTCGACACCGTCGAGAAGGTCATCCTCGACGACGACCGGGTGAAGCTGGGCGCGAAGGCGTTCCACGCCGTCCGCATGTCGCCCGACGACGCGAAGGCCGACCCCCTGCTCGCCGACAAGGGCGGCAAGGAGCTGCCCCGCTTCATCTTCGTGACGGCCGACCAGAAGACGGTCAAGGCCCTCGAGGGTGGCTCGCTGAAGCTCGGCGAGGTGTGGGCCACCATGAAGGCGACCGCGAACAAGCACTACAAGCAGGACCTCGACGGCCTCGTGAAGGAGCTCAAGAGCGTCCTCAACGAGTTCGACAAGCTCGGCAAGGAGCGCAGCGTCCTCGACGAGAAGGAGAAGCGCCTGACCGACAAGGGGCTCTCCGAGGCCGACAAGAAGGACATCGAGGCGAAGCGCGCCGACATCGACGCGCGCCAGAAGAAGGCCGAGGCCCAGCGCGACAAGCTCTGGGACCTCAAGCCGAAGGCGGAGCCGAAGGCCCTCGCCAAGAACTGACCTGCCTCGATCCTCTCCGAATCTCGTCGGGCGGCCCCTCGGGGTCGCCCGACTTCGTTTTGGGATACGCTCTCCCCATCATGGCCCTGCATCCCCGCGCGCTCTGCGTCGTCCTCCTCCACTCGACCGACGAGCCGGACCGCGCCGTCGCCGGGATCGACGCCGCGCGTGCCGCCGCGATGGGGGCCGGTGAGGTTGCGGGCAGGCCCACGCTCTTCCTCGACGTCGAAGGCGTCCGCCTCGGCGCCAAGGGCGTGACCGAGACCCTCTCGAGCGGCGGTCGCCCCGACGTGACCGCGATGCTCGCGTCGTTCCATCGGGCGGGCGGCGAGACCCTCGTGACGCGGGAGGCATGGGCGGAGCGCGGGTACCTCGACGACGCCCTCGTCCCGGGCGCGCGACTCGTCCCGCGCCGCACCCTCGCGGAGCTGGCCGGCACCTCCCACGTCTTCGTCACCTACTGAGGCGCGGATGGAGCGCCTGGTCCGCCTCGCGGGGAAGACGAGCGCCGAGGAGGTCGCGTTGGGCGACGCCCTCGTCCTCGGGCGCGGCGAGGAGGCGGGCCTGCGCCTCTTCGACGAGACCGCCTCGCGGCGCCACGCGATGCTCCGGCGCGAGGGGGGGCGCATCCTCCTCGAGGACCCGGGCTCGGCGAACGGCACGCGCGTCAACGGCGTCCGAACCACCCGCGCCACGCTGTGCGACGGGGACGAGATCGCCATCGGGGAGGTGCGCCTGCGCTTCCTCGCGGGCGCGGCCACCGACCGTCCCACCAAGATCGTGCCCCCGGCGGAGGCCGCGGACGAGGACGGCCGTGTCGAGGCCGCGGTCGATCCCGCCGCGGCCGACCCCGCCGCGGGCGGAGGCCCCGGCGCCTTCGCCCGCATGCGCCTGCTCCTCCACGCCGCGGAGGTCGCCGCCGAGGCGGTGGACGCCGACCGCCTGGCCGTCGGCATCCTCGACCTCCTCGTGGACGCGTTCGCTCCCGACCGCGCCGCCCTCCACCTCGGCGCGCCCGGCG
>CAZJJQ010000488.1:0-3687 GCA_964546345.1 uncultured Planctomycetales bacterium | reverse complement strand
CCGGAGACGCGCCCCGTGCGGACGCCGACGTTGCCGGCCGTCGCCCACGCCACGACGTCCTCGCGCGAGGGCGCCGGCCGCTTCTGCCAGCCGTTGAGGTACGCCTCCTTCCCGTGCAGCGGGGTCAGCGCCCAGCCGCGGGCGTGGGCCGCCAGCGCGAGTTCGACCCGACGGGACGTGGCGTCGTGCGGCATGGTCATCGCGCACTCCCGTCCCCACGCTCGAAGTCGAGGCGCACTGCGCAGTCGTCGCAGTACCAGCCGCCGTCGCCGAAGCCCGCACCGCCAGGCCCGGAGTCGAACTGTCCGCACCGCGAACAGCGCGGGCGCTGGTTCGACCGGCGACGAGCCTCCCGACGACGCGCCTCGGCGTCGGGCCCGTCGCCGTCGTCGCTGGCCGGCGCGCACACGTTCGCCGCGCTACTGCGGTCGACGGTCATCGCGGCTCCAGATGACGAGGATCAAGTTGATGCAGACGATGAAGAGATAGAACGCGCCATCCATCGGAGTCACCTCACTGGAGAAAGGGAGAAGTGCAGGTCGGGGTTGCCCGCCGTTGCCGTCCCAGGCCTCTGTCACCAGAGAGCGGGGCCCCGACCTGCGAGAACGTGTCGCTGCGGCGCCTCAACGGGCGCGTGAGCCTGGTGGACCGCGTGCGAGCCATCGGCGCCACCTCATGCGGCCCCCTCCGGGTCCGCGGGGGCCTCCTCGGGCTCCGGCGCGCGATCGCGCTCGAGCTCGTCGTGCATGTGTTCGACTACGCTGGATCGCAGCCAGCGCGCGACGCCCTTCCCGGTGGGGTTCGCGCGAACGATGCGGCGCCCCCGGACGAGAGCCGGGTAGCGGCGCGCGTACGCGTCCCAACGGCTCCTCGAGACGTGGACGAGGCCGCCCGCCTCAGCAGCACTGAGTAAGGCGTCGTTTTCGGGATAGGCCTTGGGACGAGGCATCTACCCGGAGGCGCGACATCGAATGTTGCCGCGGCAACATTGGTTGTTGCCGGCCGGCCGCCGTCACCCGGCGCCCCCGAGCCGCCCGGCGCGCTGCGGCCGTCGCGGAGGTCCCCGTCGCGCGCGACTACGTGCTTCCGCCCTCGGTCGCCCACCTGTCCTTCGGGTCGCCCTTGTAGAGAATCGACTGGCCGTACTCGATCGAGTCCGTCAGGTGCCGCCCCAAACTCGCATGCCGCTTGCTGATCGCCGTGATCGCCCGCCTGATCGCCGCCGACACGGACTGCCGCGCGCCCTTGGTGGCCTTCGACTCGGTCGATGCCAGGCCGCGCCGCTCCCGCCGGTCCGGCTCCATCTCGCTCCGGATCATCCGCAGCTCACCCAGCCGCTTCGTGTCGCCCGACTGCTTGGCCTGGGCCTCCAGTCGGGCAAGCTCGGCCCACCCCTGTTCGTCTAGGGTCGAGTCGTCTGGTTTCTTCCCTTGGGCGAGCCGGGTGGATGACTCAAGGATCTTCGATCGTCCCGCGCGGCCCGACGCGCTCGCTAGGAGCGTCGTGGGGATCGGCGTCGATGGGCGCTCCAGCAGCTGCTGGATGTACGTCATGCCCAGAGAGTTTGCGATCGGAGCGGATCGACCGTCGTAGGCCACGGTCCAGATCTCGCCCTCGCGTCGGAAGATGCGGAGGACTTTCGGCACAGGCACTTCGTGCCGAACGTCGGGAGCGCCGAGCACGACGATCCACGAGACAACGAGGGACCCGCGACTGGCGGGGTCCCGGAGTGGTTCGACCAGCACGCCCGTCGCGTCGATCGCCCGGCGTCGGTCCGGCGACGTGGCTACCGCGGTCGGCACCAAGAGAACGACTCGACGCGGCGAGGTCTCGGTCTTCAGGTGGAGGCACGCCGAAAGGACGGCTGCGTCGTCGTGCAAGCCCAGAGCGAAGTAGACGTCGACAGCGCCCCACGCCTCGACGTCCTTCCTTCCGAGCGCGAACGTCTGCCCCGAGGCGGCGTACCCCGTGCCGTCGATCCCGTTGTCGCGCCGCACCCGATCAATCAGGCGGTCGATGGAGACCTCGTACAGTCGTACGTCGTCCTCCGTGAGGGGAATCGGATCGAAGTACGGATCGCCCTCGCACGGACAGCCGAAGATGCCCCTTGCCGTACGCCGAACAGCCAAACGACCGCCCCCGCGGAGGCGCGATGGCCTATCGATCTCCTCGGCGGGGACGCCCTCGCACAGGATGCCGTCGCGGAACAGGACCGCGAGGTCGGCGGCGGGGAAGCGGGCCAGTTCCTCATGAGAGAACACGGGCGACTCGATCTGATCGAGTCTCGCGAGCACTAGGGCGAGCGCGGACCCGATCAACGGAGCACCTTCCAGTCCGCCAGGTACGCGAATACGTCGTCTGCGTGCGTCGCGCGGTTGAACTTGACCGAGTTCGTCCCCGAGAGTTCGACCCGCTTGCCGCGTGCGTCGTCGGGAAAGACGATCTTGAACGTGGCCCGCTGGATCCTCCCGACGGCGAGGTGCTGCCGCAGGTGGTTGTTGTCGAGCGTCGCGAGCACGTTCTTCGAGCGGATCTCGAACGCGGGCTCGAACGCCTGTGGAAATGAGAATCTCAGCGCGACGAGGGCCGCCTTGTCCCGGGGCCCGACCCTCGGCTCAAACCCCGGCGCCGCGATCCTGCTGAAGTCGATGCGGCTCGCGGCATCCCCGTCATCGAAGAACGTCGCGTCCTCGAGGCAGCACTCGGCGAACGCGCTGCGAATAGAAGCCTCCTCCTTCTCGAACCGCGTCTCAATCTCCACCTGTCCGGTTGTCCGGTCGTAGCTCACGAAGTCCTGCTGCGCAGGACGGAGCACCGTGGGCGCGACCTTGGGGCGAGCCTTCGTGCCGGCGAAGGTCAGCTCGGCCTTCGTGCGCCGCTCGTGGTAGATGACGAAGTTCGTCCGGTTCCCCTCGGTGTACTGGCGGATGATGACCCGCTCACTCTTCTTGTCGATTTTGAAGATCGTGGCGAGCTTCTCCCGAAGCCGCTCGGCCGCGGCGGCGGGCTCGGCGATCGGCATTGCGCTCTTGCCACGGACGATCGTGAATCGCTCCGCCTGCCACAAGGTGTTTCGGGCGTACGCGAAGTCGAACGCATCCTCGTTCTCGGTGCGGACCTTCAGGCTCAGGCACTCGACCGGCAGCTTGCCGTCCACGTCGGGATCGAAACCGGGCCACGCCTGGCACACCGCGATGAGCGCCTCGTGGCCGTGCTCGGTAGAGAGGTCGAAGGCCTGGTAGAGCCCCTGGACCAGCTCGTCCTTCCCCTCGCTCTCGTCGCGGACGAGGAACTCCTTGAAGCCGGGCACGTCGAGCCCGGCGACATCCAACTTCACCTTCTCGAACTTCCTGACGTACGCGCGGATCAGGTGCTCCTGACCCTGGAACTTGTCGAGAAACCGATCCGCGTTGAACTTCCGGTGCTTCGCCATCCTGCAGTTCCTCTACGCTGGCCGCTCCCGGTCGGGGAGGCGCGCGAGGACGAACAGGAACGCTGGCGCGGTCGAGACCATGGGGACGGCGGACCTCTTGGTCCGCGCCCGGATGGCTCGGAGGGGCGGAACGGCGGAGCCATTCCACCCCCCTGCGGACGCCCGATCGTAGGCGCCGGGGGGTACGCGCCCGGACGTAGGGATCTGCGCCGTACCAGCACCCGTCCCAGCACCGCGTCGAAAACGGGCGTGGA